>UQUJ01000074.1 GCA_900544195.1 uncultured Alistipes sp.
CTGAAGTGGGCCAAGTGCAACCTCGGCGCGTCGAAGCCGTCGGACTACGGCGACTGGTACGCCTGGGGCGAGATTGAGGTGAAAAACAAATGGGCCATATGGGAGTTCTACAACTGGATGCAGGCCGGCCAGTCCGACTGGAAGTACATCACGAAATACACAATCGCCGACGGCGAGACCGGGGCCATCTGGTATGACTCCTCCGGCAACTTCATCGGCGACAACAAGACCGTTCTCGACGCGGCCGACGATGCCGCCACCCAGCAGCTCGGCTCGCCGTGGCGCATGCCGACCGTTGATGAAATCACGGAACTTTTAGACAAATGCACCTGGACCTGGACCACGCAGGACGGCGTGAACGGCTGTCAGGTGGACGGCCCGAACGGCAACTCCATCTTCCTGCCTGCCACCGGCTTCGTCAATGATACTGCTTTAATTAATAAAGGTGATGAGGGCTACTACTGGTCGAGTTCGCTTAGCACATTGAGCCGTGATGCCAGCTTTTTCTTCTTCCATTCTGTCAATCACGAATGGGCTTATCAAGAACGCCGCTGCAGGTTATTCGTTCGTCCCGTTCGCCCATAAATTTGTCCTGCCCCTACGGGCATGACGCAATAGAATCAATGTGACTCCCTTCCCGCCAGCCCCGCCGCTGGCGGGATTTATTCATGTTCGTCCGGCACGAACACACTCTAAAGGGTGCAAGTCCCCAAACCGCCCTGATTGTGGGAAGGATACAGCCAAAGGCAAGGGTGTCCGCCGCGAGACGGGATCTGAAGGAAGCCGGCGGCAAACATCTGACGGACATGTTCGTCCGGCACGCACACTCATGGCAGCCACATAGAAAGTTTTTGAGATCATTTTTATCTGTTCGGATAAATGTTAAGATAATATTATCATCTCTTACATTTGCACCAGCAAGTTTTTTTAGAGGAAAATATTTAAAATTAAGATGTTTCGGAGAAAAGTTGTAATTTCGCAATAGAAGATGATCAACAGACAGTCAGATGCGAGAATTATCCGACATTTTACTTGTGATGCAGGCAGGCTCGATGGGAGTATCGCTTACATTGTTGCTTGTTCTTGTGCTGTCGTGTCTTCAGAAGCCCGACACCACAGGAACGTATGAGAAAGTGCGATGGCTCTTGGCGCTTGCCATGCTGTTGCTCGGAGTACACTATTTGTCGCAGATGTGGTTTGGTTTCCGTGCGCAAGGCGACGATGTGGGGACCGTGGTCAATATACTTTTCTATTCGCCGGTTACTTATATCATGTCCTATTCGATATTGCGTATAGGCTGCGGACGCGGTTATCATCGTAAATTCTTGTTGGCGTCAGTGATAAGCATGGTGCTTATACTCTGCTGTTTCGCTTACGGTTATCTGCATTATGGCAGTCTGCATATGCAAGAAGTGTTGTACGTGATGGGATTGATATACCTCCTGACAGTGGTCTTCTTCATCGTTTATCCCATAAAAGAGATACGTCGTGTAAGGAAAATGGTGAACGAGGAGTCGGAACAGGAGCCAATACTTTACAACCTGTATATGCGTACAAGCGTCCGGTTGCTATATATAGCATCCATACTTGTGACATTCAGCATATTCTACACACCCGCGCTTGCCATTGCAGGACCTCTGTTTCTCGTTACCCTTGTGTTCTATATCATCAGTTTTGTGGCCCTTGGTTTCAACATCAGGCAAGTGAACGACATTCTTGTAGAGGAAACAGAGGAGGAAGTCTGTCCCGTAAGAGGAAACACTGCCACGGAAGCGGCCAGGGCAGTTATGGATGACGAGCTTAAAGCGAGGATCTGTGGCCTGATCGAAGGATGGAGAAAGAGTCAGGGTTATGCCTCTGTCGAAATCAACAGCGGCACACTTGCCGGTAGATTGAATATACCCAAGCGTCAACTGGTGCAGTATCTTCGCGAAGTGGAAGGCAAGACATTCCGCATCTGGCTCTCCGCTCTTCGTTTAGAAGAGGCAAAGCGTGAAATCTTGGAGCATCCTGAATATTCAAATGAGGCGATAGCCGAAAGTTGTGGTTTTTCGCGCAGCCATCTTCAGGTTAAGTTTAAGGAGGCAACTGGTTTGACCATCAACGAATGGCGGGCCGATAACGCCAAAGGCGGGCCGATAACGCCCAAAAATAAGTCTTAAGTGTTAGATTCGTCACAAGTCTAACACCTAAGTAACGGAAATCTAACACCAACCAATAGGAGCCGAACACAGTGTCCGGCTCCTTGTCTTTATCTTTGGTATCTTATTCCTAACAAAACAAAATTATATTTATGAAGTCAAAACGATTCCTTCTTCCTCTCCTCGTGACACTGTGTTTGTTTGCAGGATGCTCTGACGATGGCCCGGCCACCGATCCGGCAGATGAGCCCATCGCCATAACCGAGAGCGAATTGAAAGAGGCCTTCTATTACACCTTTCCGCTGATGATCATGGATGCCACGGAGTCGGTGGAAACAAATGCCGAGACATTTGTTCCGGGCATACCGCGCGCGCCGGTCAATCAGCTTATCCATGCCGTGAAGATGGCCGATGCATCGAGCAAGTCGGTGGTGACACCTAATGTGGACACATATTACAGTCGGTTGTGGATGGACTTGGATGAACCGGTTGTGTTCGAATTCCCTGAAGTCAAAGACAGATTCTGCAATGTTCAGGTGCTTGACGCATGGACAAACACAACAAGCGTCATCACTGATGGCGGCACATATGTGTTCGCCAAGAATGGAGTGGAGGTTGTTGTTCCGGCGGGAGCCACTCTTGTGGAGATGCCTACGACAATGGGCTGGTGTATCGTACGCATCCTTAATAAGGGAGAGGGCGACTATGAGAATGTAAGGAAGATTCGGGACGCCATGAAGGCTTATCCTCTTTCGGCTTATGGCGATGCGGGATATGTCGCGCCAAAAGGCACTTACGATGCGTCGAAGGATGTGAATCCTGTAAAGGCATGCATGGCGATGTCGCTTGATGAATATTTCGCCAAGGCAAACTCTCTCATGGAGAAGAACCCTCCTTTGGCCTTTGACACCGAGGTGACAGAACGAATGAAGAGACTTGGAGTCGGCCCGGGGCTTAAGATGAAGCAGATCGAAAACGGGGCGGAGATGTTCGCGCATGTCAAGGTTTCTTTCAAGGCAGATGCCGCTGCCGTTGCAGCCACATACAAGAAGAGCATAGGAGGAATATGGTCATATTTTATGGAGCCTATAGGCGACTTTGGCAAAGCCTATGATTTCCGTGCCGCCGTGGCGTTGGTGGGACTTGGAGCCAATACCAATGAGGTGGCTATTTATCCTCGTGCCGACTACGACTCTGACAAGGAAGCCCTCAATGGCGCAAATAGTTATACGTTGCATTTCAGCTCGCTTCCTCCTGTCAAGGAAGGCGGCTTCTGGTCGATAACCGCCTACGGGGACGACGACTATCTTATTGATAACCCTATCAACCGGTATAATGTTACCGACCGCAGCGGATACAATCTCAATGCCGATGGAACGCTTGATGTCACATTGTCGGCCGCCGACCCTCAGGATGGTTCCTTTTGGTTGCCTACGGGCAATAAGGGCTTCCATCTTTTCATGCGCCTGTATCAGCCGGATTTAAAGGCGCTGGACAGCTGGACTCCTCCGACCATCACAAAGAAATAGAAAAGGGATCCTTGGTTACCGGTCGAAGAGTCCGGTCGCCTTTTTTATTCCAAGACAACCTTCCAGGACTCGATCCTTGGTCCAGCACACGGCATCCGCCCGTCCGATCGCAGACTTTACCTCGGCCTGAGTGTAGTACCCGAGCAGCGAGAAGATCAGATATATTATCGTCTGAAAATTCTGGTGATATGCCAGAAATCACTTCTGGCTATCTCGTTCATCCTGTCAAGGATGTTTTTTCGATAGGATTCTCCATCAATACGTTCTATAAGGAAAGTAGGTGTGGCAGTCTCAAAACAATAACTGCCGAACATCTTGTCAGATAGTGAGTTGAGTAGGCTGAATGGATTGTAGATATCCTCTGAGCCTGCAAAATGGCGGCATTCGATCATGCTTCTATGCCAGTGTGAGGCTTGATTATATGCCACTTATGGATCCGTAAACCATAGGTGGCATATCCGTAGGCTCCACATTACGCTCGGAGCGAGGTTGTGTGCTGCCATATTCATAAAGTGCGATCACGGTATCACTGGGAGGCGGTACGCTGTTGCGATTGATGCCAATGTCCAACCCACTGCGGGCAAAGGCGATTGTTTCATTGTTGTGCAAGCGCTTCCACGGCTGCCTTGTCAAGGCCGGTACACTTGACAATGATGTCCATAGGGGTGTTTGCCTCAACCAAGCGTAAAGCTATTGCCTCCCGTTCGGCAATCTTGCCTTGTTCCAGCCCTTGCTTGACCCCTTCCTCGCGCCCGAACTCTCTGGCGTAGGCTATCTGGTTGTAAGTATCCCGTTCGTTTATCATATTGCTGACATATTGTTGTTTCTCATCCTTTGTAAGGGATATGACCTCCGCCGCCTCGAAGAACCTACTGAATATCCTGTCGACCAACGCAGCCGGACGCTCCAGCAGGAGGTGCAGGTTCTTCAGGACGTAGAACCACTTGTCAAGGTTCGTCTTGAGCTCGTCAGATCCCTTGTCGAATCGCTCGATCTCGATGAACACGAACCGCAACTTGTCTGTCATCAGATCTCCGTTCTTGTCGTCCCTGACTGAATATCTCCGGATCAGCCCTCCGCCTCTTTCGGGGCCGAAATCGAAATTCTGCAACCCGACGAAATACACCCCTTTGATGTTGTAGTTCCACCTCTTGCCTTTCACACCCTGCGAGTGCAGAGCCATTCCGGAATAGTACAGTGCCCTTTCCCTGAAATGCTTCTGGTAGGCCAGTTGTACCTCGATGATGAACTTCTCCCCACTTTCATCCCTGCACATCACGTCGAATCTTGCGTTCCTGTCCCCGGCGGCCATCCCGAGCTGCTCTGTCGGCAGATATGTGATGTCCTTTATCCTCTTGTCCGGGAAGATCGTCATCAGAAAAGCCACAAGGAACTCCTTGTTCATCTCCGTCCCGAAAAGCCTCTTGAATCCCCAGTCGTTCAACGGGTCGATGTACCGTGGCAGCGCGTCTTCGCTCACTTCGTCGCCGAACCCAGCCCCCTCGTCTTCCAAAAGTGCGCGGCCCCAGCCGTAGGCACTCAGGTCGCCATATCCATTAACAGCCATAAAGATAGTAGTTTTTAATTAGTTATACAAGCATAATCTTCCGCCGACTTTCCGATGAATCTTGAGCAGGTTGCGGAAACACGTCCGGAATCACTCTGCGTAGGCCGTGGCTAAAATACAACCAAAACCTCGGATATTCAGCGGGCGGTAGTAATTGTCCGGGGGTAAAAATATGTTTTTTATGATAATTTGTGTTTTTTATGGTCGGGGGACGGCCGGCGCTTATCCGGTCGGACATTGATTGGTCGGCGTTCAACTGCCGGAAGGAGTGGCTTAAGACTAAACTGGCGGATTGGAGCAGGTGGAAGGATTACAATAACGCTGACTTGATCGGTGAAGGGTACCCGCCTCGGGACTCGAACGGAGATCCATATGAGCTGCATCACATAGGCCGGAGACAGGATTCACCGTTCGCGGAACTCACTTGGGCTGAGCATATGGGGGGATGGCAACAACACGATCCTGCACAGGGTCGGCAAGGAGTCGGAGATTGATCGTGGTGAGTTCGACGGTGAGAAATCCGCTTATTGGCAGGCACGTTTCAGGATGTTCTCAAAGTCGGAATTAGAAAGTATATATTCAAAGTGACCCGCTGGGTAACGAAACGGGGCGATAATGTCGCCGGAGAGTGCTGGCTGCACCGTTGGGTAACGAAACGGGGCGATAATGTCGCCGGAGAGTGAAGTATGGGATTGTCTGGCTACGAAACGGACTGGAATCGTTGCTTGGGAAGGAACGGAATGTCGTGGGCAAACTACTTTATTGGTCAAATAGTTCGGTGGCCTGACGGAAAAGCTCGTCGATGGCTTCTTTGTCGCTTTGTGGTTTTGCCTGACGGGGTGAAGGCTCTTTCTTTTCAGATTTGCTTTCATCCTTCCGTACGATCTTCTTGGTGGAATCTGATGATTTCATTGTGGCGCTGGCAGCCTTTGCGGATTCTGGCGGATTCCGGAAGTTATCCTTGTCCGAAGTCGAGTCAGTGGAAGGCGAGCCAATGCCCACCATCTGACCTGAGTCCACAGTCTGAATCACGGATGCCGAGTCTGTGTCCACAACCTTGCTTAAAGAGTCTGTCGCACCTGAAAGTACATGGCGGGTCCAAGGGCGTATGGAAAGCAGAGTCACAAAGGCGATTAAAGCGACAACAGCAAGCCACAACGGCAGTCTGGATATGTGTTTGATGGCCTCCTTGACCTCAAGCGCGCTTTGGTAACGCCTCGAAGGATCTCTTTGGCAGCATTTCCGGGCCACTTTGGCGTAGGCCGGACTCAAGCGGTCAATGACGCAGCCAAGCGAGAATATGTCGGTGTGGTAGTCCACGTTGCCTCCGGAAATCAATTCCGGGGATGCATAGACCTGCGTCCCCGCGGAACCCTTCAGGACGGAATGCGAATCAGAGTCGGAAAGCCCGAAGTCGATGAGTTTGACATTGTTGCCGTTGTAGGTCAGCATGATGTTGGACGGCTTGAGGTCCCGGTGGACAATCTGCTTGGAATGCATATAGGCCAACGCGTCACATGTCTCATTGATGATCTTTGACGCCAATGTCTTGCTGATCGCTCCACGGGGCAGGAGAGTGTCCAGAGAGCAACCGTCCACCCATTCCATCTCGATGCAGTTGCCAAGCGGCGGAATGTTCACGAAACCATAGTACTCACAGATGTTCGGATGGTCCAATGAATATCCTATCTCGAATTCTTTCCTCAACAGACGCTCATAGACGGCGTCACCGGCATATTCACTTTTCAGAGCCTTATAGATGCGGAAGCGTCCGTCCTTGTCGGCACGCCAGATCTCGCAGTAACTTTCAGGGTTGCTGCGCATCAGCTCGAAAATGCCTTGTCTCGGGCTTTGAGCCTCTGTCGGTGTCTCGAAAAATCCGCTGCCGCCGCGCCGCAGTCGGACAACTACGACAAGGCGTTGGACAAGTATGCCTACATCTGTGACTGTTGCGTGGAGATGCGGGCCAGGGTCGAGTCCGGGCAGAGCATCCAGATGGAGTCGTTGGGCTCGCTTATGGCTGAGCTCTCGTCGCTCAGGAAGACTTTGTCCAACGCTTCGGGGAAGATGTCGGCGGCGCAGACGGCCCGTTTTGAGGCAATCAAGGTGAGGTATCTGCAAGGGATGATGGCTTTCGGGAAGAAGCCGGACAGACCGAAGTTCATTTCGATTCAGAAGATAAGCCCTGTCACTGAGCCTGTCGAAGTGACCTCTAAGACACGTCAAGCAGTGTCGCTACGATGGTTGGTGGGCCCCGTCGAACCACAGGCTCAGCGACCAGAACTAGTGGCTCAGCGACTTGAAGGGAAAAAACAGCACCGGAAGGAAGGACTCAGGTTGGCCGTCCTTGCCGATGCCGGAATATTCCCGACCCCATCCTATGGTGCGATGGCGGTGGCGACTTGGAAAGGCATCGGCGCATACGTCAACTATCGGAGTGATTTCCGGAAGAATGAATATTCCTACACATGCACCAGCGATGGTGACACTGAATATGGCCGCATCTGGACCACAGGGAAGTCCCGTGCAGACCGTACCATGATCACCGCCGGTCTCGCCATGTTCACTTCCCGTCGTTTCGGATTCTTTGCCGGAGCCGGTGTGACATCTTACACTCGCTGTTGGGAGGACGTTTCCGGTCAGTGGGCCAAAGTGGAGGACAAGTCATTCAAAAGTCCGGCGGCCGATGTGGGATTGTTCCTGACATTCAGCCCGTTGATACTGTCCGTGGGTGTCACGTCGGATTTTTCCGGCCATGCTGATCTTCAATTCGCCGTCGGAGTCTTTTTCTAGAGGTGTCTTTTTTGCGACGTTTTTGGGCATATTCGTTCCCCAAGAACTCCAGAAGCTCCTCTTCGGTGACAAAAACCGCCTTTGTCGTCACCGGAGAATCCCATCTCAAAGTGTCTTCAGATGATTGAGCCCGCCTTGGCGGCCGGCTATGTAGGACGGAGTGTATTCGCCGTCCCTAAGGATTCTGGAAATGTAGAGAGGGGAGCCTTTTATGAAGTTGGCGGCCTCAAAGCGGTCTCCTTGCCTGAGTTTGGAGTTGAGGGAGGATTCTACTTCAAACAGGTAGTCGCCCATGTACTTGAGTGTGACCTTGCGATTGGGATCCCAACCGATCTCAACTCTGGAGTCCGGCGCCAGGTCGCAGGAGTTGATGAAGTTGGCCGTGAAGAATCTTGACTGGAACGCCGTAGAATTCTTAATGCTTTCACAGAATGTCTTATAGTCTGTTGAGCCGATATATTTGGCCAGTACATCAAGTGTTGTCTGCCGAGGAAGCGGGGTCATGTTGACATAACCCCACATCCTTTTCAGTGTGGAGGCGGAAATTCTTTCAAAGGTCTTGCTTTCAATCTCTTGTGCCAGAGAGTAAAAGTCAGTGGATGTCTTGACACTCTTACAGAATCTCTTCTCCACAAGAGACATCAAGTAATTAATTTCCGGGATCTGCCTGCTCATACAATGGCCTTTTTACTTCGTGCCGAAGATTCTGTCTCCGGCGTCACCAAGTCCGGGAATTATGTATGCGTCTTGGTTCAGGCACTCGTCAATCGCGGCCACGAATATGTCAACGTCCGGATGTTCTTTCTGCACACGGGCGATTCCTTCCGGGGCGGCCACGAGGCACATGAGTCTGATGTTCGAGCATCCGCGCTCCTTCAGCATCGTCAATGCGTCGCAGGAACTTCCTCCGGTGGCGAGCATCGGGTCGGTCACGATCACGAGACGCTTGTTTATGTCCTCGGGAAGCTTGCAGTAATAAACCACAGGGATGTGGGTCTTCTCGTCACGGTAAAGTCCTATGTGTCCGACTTTCGCCACGGGAACGAGTGTCTGGAGTCCGTCCACCATGCCTATGCCGGCGCGGAGAATCGGGACAATGGCGAGCTTGCGGCCGGAAACCTTCTTGGCCGTCATCCTGCAGATAGGGGTCTCTATCTCAATGTCGTCAAGTGGAAGATCGCGGGTGATCTCATATCCCATCAGAAGGGAAATCTCTTTAAGCAATTCGCGGAAATCCTTGGAACCGGTTTCCTTCTTCCTCATGATAGTCAGCTTGTGCTGAATCATGGGATGGTCAATAACGTGCACAGTGCTCATTGGGTAAAATTTTTCTTAAAGTTACCATATTTTTTCCATTCCTGGGCAATTTTCGGGAGATTGAGATTTTTCAATCAGCCTGCCAGACGCAATGTCAAAGATAATGAATATCTTTGCATACTACAAGCATCAAGCGATGAATATTAGATCGATCCGATCGATTTCCCCGCCTCGGCTTGTAGCTGGTTAGTATAGTAAGTGTCATGTGGTTATCATTAGCGTTCCTGTCGGCGTTCCTGCTTGGATTCTACGACTCCTTCAAAAAGGAATCCCTTGGCGGCAATGCCGTCATCCCCGTGCTGTTCCTGAACACATTGTTCTGCTCCCTCATATTCATTCCGTTCATCGCTCTTTCCTACGGCACCACCGCTCTTGACGGCAGCATCCTCAAGGTTGGTGAATATGGTGGCTGGGCGGTCCAGAAATGGATTCTGCTGAAGAGCGTCATAGTCCTCAGTTCCTGGACTTTAGGCTACTACGGAATGAAGCATCTTCCGCTCACGATTGTCGGCCCGATCAACGCCACCCGCCCGGTTCTGGTCCTGATAGGTGCGATGCTGATCTTCGGGGAGAAGCTGAACTGGCTCCAATGGATCGGAGTCCTGCTGGCTGTCGTGTCTTTCTTCATGCTGAGCCGCAGCGGAAAGAGGGAAGGGATTGATTTCGAGCATAATGTCTGGATCTATGCCGTGGTCGGAGCCGCCATTCTGGGTGCCCTTAGCGGACTCTACGACAAATTCCTGATGGATCCTGACGGCCTTGCCATGGACAAGATGTCCGTCCAGAGCTGGTACAACATCTACCAGTGCGGAATGATGGGAGTGATGATGCTTTTCATCTGGTACCCGAACCGAAAGAGAACCACTCCGTTCCGCTGGCACTGGTCGATCATATTCATCTCCATATTCCTGAGTGCCGCCGACTTTGTCTATCTTTATGCCTTGTCTCTCCCGGGTGCGATGATCTCAGTCGTCTCGATGATCCGCCGCGGCAGCGTCGTGGTCAGCTTCCTGTTCGCCGCCATCGTCTTCAGGGAGAAGAATCTCCGCAGCAAAGCCATCGACCTCGCACTTGTCCTCCTCGGAATGGTCTTCCTCTATCTCGGCTCCAGGTAGTTCGCTCCGGTCGCAGGGTTTGCCGAAGCTTCCAAGTACGTTTCGACACCTCGACCAGCCCGGTGCGCTACAGGCTTAATGATAGTGGCGCACTGGCTACTATGGTTGGTCGCTACGCTTTGCCAGACTCAACGCCCCGTAGATGCGGGAGAGACTAGGGGTACAGACTTTTCAGCTCTCGCCGAGACTTTTAAGACAGTCTGGTCGGTCTGGGGACGGGTCGTGGCACTTAAGTGGATGATAATGAGCCATGTAGCCTCTTTCGTGGTTCTGGTTTTAATACCACGAGAGAGCGCTTCTGCTTGAATATCAGGATTTTATCTGCCACGGTGGGTCGGCCGACGATGTCGCCATGACGCAAAAGAAATTTCCCATAGCCTCTATGGTTAGAACTATAGGTAGGCATAATAATTCGCAATGCGTTGATAGCGCAAAGAAATTTCCCCTTGCCGCAATTTTTGTAACGTGAAAAATTCGGCAAGGGGGAAATTTTTTGCGCCCACAACAGCAATTATATTGCCAAAGAATCCGCCCCGGCAAGGGACGGATTCTTTATGAATATGTCAGTGAAACTCTAACTACTTGCTCTGCTCGATCGCGGCCTGGGCGGCTGACAACCGCGCGATAGGCACACGGAACGGTGAGCAGGAAACGTAGTCAACACCGATCTTGTTGAAGAAACGGATTGACGCAGGATCTCCACCGTGCTCTCCGCAGACACCGCACTTGAGGTCAGGCCTCTTTGAGCGACCGGCCTGGATGCCGAACTCAACCAGTTTGCCCACGCTCTTGGTGTCGATGGTCTGGAACGGATCGGCGTCGAGGATCTTGTTGCCAAGATATTCACCCATGAAAGTTCCGACATCGTCACGTGAGAAACCGAATGTCATCTGGGTGAGGTCGTTGGTGCCGAATGAGAAGAACTCGGCTGCGCGGGCCATCCTGTCGGCGGTCAGTGCCGCGCGAGGTATCTCGATCATCGTACCGAAGTTGTAAAGGATGAATTGACGGGTGGTGCCTTCAACCTCAGCCTTCACCTTGTCGCAGATGGCCCTCTGGAAACTGAGCTCACGGGCGGAGATCGTCACAGGGATCATGATCTCAGGATGAGGGTTGAAGCCTTCCTGCTGAAGCTCGGCTGTGGCTGTGAATATGGCCCTGTACTGAGTCTCGGCGATGAGAGGGTAAGACATGTGCAGACGGACTCCACGGTGACCCATCATAGGGTTGACCTCATGAAGGGCCTCGCCACGCTTCTCGATGTCCTCGACAGTGACACCCAGCTCCTTGGCAAGCTCCTTCTCCTTCTCCTCGGTCTTAGGCACGAACTCGTGGAGAGGTGGGTCAAGCAGACGGAACACAACCGGCTTGCCGTCCATGATCTTCAGGGTGCTCTTCACAGATGCCTTGATGTAAGGCTCAAGCTCAGCGAGAGCGGCCTTTCTTTCCTCGTCAGTGTTGCAGAGGATCATCTTGCGCAGTTTCGCGAGAGGCTGCTCGGAGTTGAGCCCGTAGAACATGTGCTCGATACGGAACAGTCCGATTCCCTCGGCTCCGAAACTGAGGGCCTTCTGAGCGTCCTCAGGGGTGTCGGCGTTGGTTCTGACACCGATCTTGCGGAACTTGTCAACGATTGACATGAACTTGATGAACATCGGGTTCTCGGAAGCGTCCATCGTGTCGATCTTCTTTCCGTAAACGAATCCCTTTGTTCCGTTGAGGCTCATCCAGTCTCCCTCTCTGAATGTGACATCACCGAAGGAAACGGTCTTGGCCTCGAAGTTGATCTTCATGGCCTCGCAGCCTACGATGCAGCACTTGCCCCATCCACGGGCCACAAGAGCGGCGTGTGAGGTCATACCTCCACGTGTGGTGAGGATTCCCGCCGCGGCGCGCATGCCTTCGATGTCCTCAGGAGAGGTCTCCTCACGGATGAGGATGGCCTTCTTGCCATTGGCGTTGGCCTCCATCGCGGCCTCGGAGGTGAACACAATCTGTCCTACGGCTCCGCCCGGAGACGCCGGAAGGCCGATCGCAAGCACCTTTGACTTCTTCTCGGACGCAGGGTCGAGGATAGGGTGGAGAATCTCGTCGAGCTGTGAAGGGGAAACCCTCATCACGGCTGTCTTCTCGTCGATCATCTTCTCGTCAACCATGTCCATCGCCATCTGCAGGGCGGCCAGACCGGTTCTCTTGCCGATTCTGCACTGGAGCATCCAAAGATGTCCCTCCTGGATGGTGAACTCGATGTCCTGCATGTCGTGGAAGTGCTGCTCAAGTCTCAGACGAATCTCGTCAAGTTCCTTGTAAACCTTAGGCATGGCGGTCTCAAGGGACTGGAGATCCTTGTTCTTCTCTGTCTTTGTGGCCTCGTTGAGAGGGTTAGGGGTACGGATTCCGGCAACGACATCCTCTCCCTGGGCGTTGATGAGCCACTCGCCGTAGAACTTGTTGTCTCCGGTGGCAGGGTTACGTGAGAAAGCGACGCCGGTGGCTGAGGTGTTGCCCATGTTGCCGAACACCATTGACTGCACGTTCACGGCTGTTCCCCAATCATCAGGAATCTTCTCGATTCTTCTGTAGGCGATGGCCCTCTTGCCGTTCCAAGACTTGAACACACCGCCGATCGAGCCCCAAAGCTGATCCTCGGCCGTGTCAGGGAAATCGACACCGAGAACTTCCTTAACCTTAGCCTTGAATTTCTCGCAGAGATCCTGAAGTTCCTCGGCGGTGATGTCTGTGTCGGACTTGTAGCCCTTCTTATCCTTGAGATCCATCATCATCCTGTCAAGCTGCTGGCGGATTCCCTGACCGTCGGCAGGCTCGATGCCCTCGGCCTTCTCCATCACGACATCGGAATACATCATGATGAGACGCCTGTATGCATCGTAAACGAACCTTGGGTTGCCGGTCTTCTGGATCATTCCCGGAAGGGTGGCGGAGCAAAGACCGATGTTGAGGATGGTGTCCATCATGCCAGGCATGGAGCTTCTTGCTCCGGAACGGCAGCTTACGAGAAGCGGGTCGGACGGATCTCCGAACTTCTTGCCCATGACGGTCTCCGTGGCCTTCAAAGCTTCGGCGACCTCTTTCTTGAGTTCCTCCGTATAGCCTCCGCCGAGAGAGTAATACTCGGCGCAGCATTCAGTCGTGATTGTGAAACCTGCCGGAACCGGCATGCCGAGCTTGCTCATCTCGGCAAGATTGGCTCCCTTTCCTCCAAGGAGCTCACGCATCTGTCCATCGCCCTCGGCGGTCTTGCCGCCAAAACGATAGACTCTTTTCTTTTTGTCGAACATATTAATTAAGAATTTGTTTTATAGACATCCCACTAAATACAGACTACAAAATTACTAAAAAACTTTGGTTATAGCAATTACGGAAACTTCGAATCAGGGCAACCGCATCAAATTCTAGCGCCCCTAAGCAGTTCCAGAAGATAGTCCT
>UQUJ01000075.1 GCA_900544195.1 uncultured Alistipes sp.
GGGAGCCGTTGCCAGCGTCAATGTCGGACAGGCTCTTGAAGGACGTCCTATCTCCGATGTCGGACGTGGACTTCAGGGTGCGGCGGCCGGTCTCAACGTACGCGTCGGCAGCAACGAGGTCGGTTCCGACCCTATCCTCAGAATACGTGGGCAGGTTGGATCGTACAATGGGGCATCCTCCCCTCTCATTCTACTCGACAACGTGGAGATTCCGTCTCTTAACCTTGTCAACCCGGATGACATTGAGAGCATTTCCGTTCTGAAGGATGCAGCATCTGCCTCAATCTATGGAGCCAAGGCTGCCTTTGGAGTGATTCTTATCACTTCAAAGAAAGGTAACAAGGAGGCTGACAAGGTGACCGTAAGTTATTCCGGTAACTTCTCTATCCAAAACAAGGCCAAAAACTACGAAATGGCTGATGTTGACGGACTTCACTATACTGTCGAAGCTGCCGAGCGTACCGGAACCTTCACTCCTGTGGGAGCGTTCTGGCTGATTGACCGCGCGGGTTACAATGCCGCTGTAGCCTGGAAAGACAAATACGGGAACAGCGTCGGCGTTGGCGATCCTTTCACGTACGGACGCGACTGGTATGTTGACGGCTCAAACAAGAAAATTGGTATCAGAACTTTCAACGCTTACGACTATCTCGTAAGGGAAAACGCTCCGACACAGTCTCACAATGTCTCAGTAGCCGGGAACAAAGGAAGAACCAACTACAACATCAGTCTTGCCTACCTTGACCAGAACGGTATGCTTAAGGTTACGGACTACGATTGGTTCAAGCGTTACAACGCCAACGCTCGAATCAACACCCAGATCAACGACTGGCTCAACATCCATTCCGGCATCATGTTCACGAAATCAACGAAGTCATGGGCCTTTGCCACCAACTCGACCACAGCGGATGTCTGGTACTATGTTTTCCGCTGGGGACCTACCTACCCGATGGAGCCGACCAACGAGTATGGGGACAATGTAAGGAATGCCGCTTATGAGTTCAAGACAGCCAACCAGGCGACTCTTGACACCTACTACACAAGTGTGAATGTAGGAACGACAATAACTCCTGTCAAGAATTGGAACATTGACGTGGACTACACCTACGCCGTCAACAACACACAGGAGCGCAACCCTGGCATTAAATACATGGCGGGGGACACATGGTCTGCCGCGGTGAACGCTCTTGACGCCAACGGCGACATTCGGACAATCACCAACGAGTGGAACGACATCAATGGACTTGGAAAAGAGATAACCGCCAAGAAATTGAATGTCTATAGTTACACTTCAGCATATGATTCCATCTATCAGGACTCGTTCACTTCCCAGCGCCAGACTTGGAACGCCACATCGACATACAATCTGAACCTCTTCGACACGCACATGTTCAAATTCCTCCTTGGATTCCAGGCTGTGGCTTACGACTATACGGGAGTATGGGGAAAGAAGATGACGCTTATCGACACTTCCAACCCTCAGTTTGACCTTGCTACGGGTACACAAACCTCCGGCGGTTCCGCCTCCTGGAGTTCAACGGCTGGTTTCTTTGGACGTGTCAACTACACGTACAAGGACAAGTACCTTCTTGAAGGCAACCTCCGCTACGATGGATCTTCCAAATTCCCATCCAATCTTCAGTGGAGATGGTTCCCATCTGTCTCGGCCGGTTGGCGCGTGACGCAGGAACCTTGGATGCAGCCGTTCACGGATGTCCTGTCATCACTCAAACTCCGCGCATCCTGGGGAACCATCGGAGACCAGACAGTAAGCTCATCCATGTACATTCCTACAATGGGAAGCTCAACCACATACTGGATCCACTCGGGCGTAAAAGACCAGTCTTTCGACACTCCTGGTGCGGTTTATCCTGACATAACCTGGCAGGACATCGAAACCTACGACATCGGAGCGGACATCTCGCTGTTCAATCAGTTCAACATTACCTTTGATTGGTACAGGAGGAACACCAACAACATGATCATCGGGATGGAAGGTGTCAGCTACAACATCGGCGCTTCGGCTCCTAATGGAAACTTCGGTTCTCTGCGCACTGACGGTTGGGAACTGTCCATCAACTGGGGACGCTCTTTCTCTAACGGTCTTAACATCTCGGCCACAGCAAGTATAGCCGACGCCAAAACGAAGATCACGGAATATGGGACAAGCAAAATACTGTCTGGTTGGTACTCTGGCAAGACCTATGGCGAAATTTGGGGTTACAAGGTCGACAGACTCTTCCAGCACGATGATTTCGCTCATGATGCTAACGGAAAGCTCATCGAGTTGAAAGATAAATACGGAAAGTACTACCAGTTCGCCGAAGGAAAGAACTATGCGACACAAGGCAAGATCGCTTCTGGGACACTTATCTCAGGTCCTGGTGATGTCAAATTCGTTGACCTGAACGGAGATGGTGTCATAGATAATGGGAAAAACCTAACGGACGACCACGGCGATCTTACTGTCATCGGCAACACAACCCCACGCTACGAATATAGCTTCAGGATTGATGCGGACTGGAAGGGATTTGATTTCTCTATCTTCCTTCAGGGAATCGGCAAACGCAACATGCTCGGATCCTCTTCTATGACCCTCCCTGGCTTTAATACATCGGATGGAGCCATGGCCCAGGCTATCGCGGGAGACTTCTGGTATGACTCTTACGACATAACGAATGCGGATGGTTCGACAACCACCATACCAGCCAATTATGACGCTTTCTATCCGCGTGCCGCAAACTGCGCCGGAAGCAGCATCTTCAACATGGTACCTAACGACAGGTACATGCTGAACATGGCCTACCTCCGCATCAAGAACATCACTCTTGGCTACACTCTGCCAAGACATTTGACCCAGAGGATCAATATGGAGAAGGCCAGATTCTATGTTTCCCTTGAGAACTTCTTCACGTTTGATCATCTCAAAGGCCTACCTCTTGATCCGGAAGAAATCGCAGGGTACTCATCATTCAACACATCTAACTACAACTCAAGCCGCGCCGGTGTAGGTTCTCCTGCATTCAAGACAGCGGCAATCGGAGTTCAGGTTACTTTCTAATCTCATAAGAAAAAGAACATTATGAAGAATTTTATTAAAATACTTTCCGTTGGTGCTCTGGCACTTGCTTTCGTCGGATGCAGCGATTTTCTTGACAGGGAATCGAAAACAACGATGAATGACAATAACTTCTGGGCAAATGAGAACAACATCAGATTGTTTGTGAACGGAACTTACGGGTCATATTTCACCGGCTATTCCGACAACTGGGGACAGGTCTATGCACCAGGCGTGTACTCTTCCGGTGAGTTCAGTGATGACCGCACCACTACCGGACAACAGTCTAACATTCTTATCTCTCTGCCGTCTGACAATTGGTACAAAGCAGAACTTGCCTACCGTGGTTACTGGCTGGCAAGGCGTGGCTCAGGTCCTTGGAACTTCGCCTACATACGCAAGTGGAATCTCCTTATCGCAAGACTCGCCACAATGCATGACAACGGCAAGCTGACGGATGAGGCCTACAACCATTGGAACGGTGTCGCCCGCTTCTTCAGAGGTTGGGAATACAGCCGCTTCGTAGAATCGTTCGGCGATGTTCCTTACTACGATGCCGTTGTGGAAGTTACTGACAACGATGCCATGTACGCCCAACGCACCCCAAGAACAGAGGTGATGGCCAAGGTTAAAGAAGACTTTGACTATGCTATGGCCAACGTCCGCTCCAATGACGGGGAGGATTACGTGAATAAGGCTGTGGTGGCTACAATAGCCTCCCGTTGCATGCTGTTCGAAGGCACATGGTACATCTATCACAAGAACGATGAGGCCATGAAAACCTGCTCCGACGTTGACTCAAAGGCCAAACTGTTCCTTGAAGCTGCTAAAGGCTATGCTGAGCAGATCATCAACAGCGGAGCCTACGCATTTGACACAGATTTCCGAACCCTTTTCGGAACACTGTACTCCAGGCCGTCAAGCCAAGAGATTATCCTCTACAGAGCCTACAACAAATCCATCAACAACGGTTCCCAGCACTGCATAGCTTCATATTCAAATGGTAATGAGGCCCAGACCCAGTCAGGGAACCTCAGCACGCTGAAAGCCTGGATCTGCCAAGACGGAAAACCGTATTCTAATTCAACAGTCGAGAACGCCAAGAGCTTCCGTCTACAGGATATGGTGGTAACACGCGACCCTCGGTTTGAAGCCACTTTCTGGGATGAGCCGAAAGCCAGTGCGACAGGTCTATACTGCGAAAAATTCATAGACCGAGAGGGGCCGACATATTCATACAACGGAAAGTCTCTGCCTACATATTACGGATCTTGCACGAACGAAAACGGATTTCCATGCGTACGATATGCCGAGACGGTCTTGAACTGGATAGAAGCCAAGGCTGAACTAGCAGACAAATTCGGAGGCGCTGCTGTTACTCAGGAGGATCTTGACAAGTCCATCAATGCTATCCGCAAACGTCCTCTGGACAAGACCGCGATAGATAAAGGTGTAAAGCAGACTGCCCCACTTGAGCTCGCAAACATGCCTGATGATCCTGAAAGAACCGGAGCCGCACAGCAGACAACTCTCGGCTACAAGACAACAGGTGCGGTGACACCGCTCATCTGGGAAATCCGTCGTGAACGCCGCATGGAGTTCTTCCTCGAACAGTACCGGGTACTTGACATCAGACGTTGGGGACAGCTTGAACTCATGTTGGGAGCCAATAACCCAGATCTGTTGATTGGAGGCTATGTTGAGCTTGACCTTGCTGCGACCATCAAGGAGAGTCAAGCCGAAGAATTCGGAAGGCCTGCCCAGACAACCAATCTGAAGAAAACATTGAATAATCAGGGCTATAATCTTCTTACTTCAGCGAACTCTAAAAAAGTCAGTGTTATTCCTATCGTAGGCTACAACCCTGATGGTACATTGAAATTAGGAGAACGCACATACTTTGACTTTGACGCGAAGAATTACTCGCAAATGCGTGGATTCCTTGTGCCGGTCAACATCAAGGACAGAGACAGCCGCAACGTCGATGTAAGGAATTACCTTGAGCCTATCTGTTCCGATGTCATCACACAGTATGCCAACAAGAATGTCACTATCACTCAGAACCCTGGCTGGGAAGAGTAACTGATAATTATCCAAAATGAGAGGGGATGAGTGATTGTCCCCTCTTATTTTATAAAAACACGACATGAAAAAAATAATCTCACTTATTTTAGCCTTGACGATAGGGAACATCGCATTATCGGGACAATCCGCTCAAGGAGACTTTGAAAAACAGCTTCCAGACAGCGTAAAGTACTACCTACCGGAATTCATGGAAGGCAGAATAATCTACAAAGACGGAGGTTTTTCAACAGGACGCTTCAACATCAGTACTCTAGACCAAACAATCCGCTACATGGATTCCGACGAAAAGGTCATGGGCATAAAGGATAATGCCTCGGTTGACAGGGCTTCAATTGGAGGGTTACTCTTCATAAGGTATAGGACTTATTACCTTGCTTTCTCGCTTGACATCGACGGGACGTACCTCTGTGTGTCTCGCAGACTGGTATTTAAAGACGAGAAAAAAGGGGCGTTCGGCTTGGAATCCAGCACAAGCAACATCAAGGAGGTAAAAAAGATTGAGAGTCACGGAGGCAGTGTCTATGACCTCAACGGAAATCCATCCTATGAAATCAAGAACATTCCTTTCATTTACAGGAACAAGGTTGCTTACGCTCCTACTAAAAAATTGTTGCTGAGGTTTTTTAAAGACCGAGCTGACACCATCAACAACTATCTAGACACTCATAAGGTCAACTTCACGGACTTCCATCAGGTTTATCAGTTGATGACAGCAATAAAATAAAATATCTGCGTGTGATAATAATCTTATCATTGCCATTCAAGGCTGAAACGTTAAATCAAATGTAGGTTGTCGCCGAATAGCCTTGATCGACGATTACGCCGAAAATGGATTCACACTCACCCAGACCAAGGGCTGGTAATAGTTCGTTTTCCAAACACAAAGCGTGGCCGGGTGCTTCCCCGGCCACGCTTTTTATTATTCTATTGATCTTATGCAAGGTTACATCTTACAAAACACGTTCAGCCTCAAATGCCTCCGAATGGGTTGATTCGCAGGCTTACATGAAAAAGTCTTGATTTGCCCTCGTATTTATTCATCCAATGTTCCGCTCTAAGGCCTTCCGCGGGCATTTGACCTGAAGGCATTTTGCAAAATCGCCGCAGGATCTGTCTGAGTCTTCGGAAAGAGTCTCACGGGGAAGCGGTGTCATTGATCCGCTCTATGAATATTCCTGTGCCACTACACCTCCTCGGCAACCTTCCAGGATTCCAGGGTTCTTGTGACGGAGGAGATGTTCACCCCTACCTTGACGCACCGGCCTTCCTTTTTGTATGGAATCATGTAGCCTTTTTCGTCGATCTGCTTGAGGGCATCCTCCGCTGAGCCATCTACCTTGAACTCGAAGACGTAGGTGCGGTCCTTTGTCCGGCAGACGACGTCCGCTCGTCCGACGGCCGACTTGACCTCGGCCTGGGTGTAGTAGCCTAACAGCGAGAAGACAATGTAGATGATTGTCTGGTAGTATTTCTCAGTCTTGTTCTCCAGATCGTAGGGGATGCCGGCCATGAAGGATTGGAGGAGTTCAAGGGAACCGTTCACATCGTTGTCCTTCAGAGCCTTGTTGAACTTCAGCACGAATGACGCACTCATCCCCTCCGAACTTTTGTAGTTGGCGAGAAGACCTCTCAAGAAGCCTTCCCGAACCTCCCTGTTTGGGTAGCCAAGTGTGTAGGAATGATCTTCCTTGTTGTATCCTTTAATTGTAAGATAGCCTGTTTGGTACAGCATCGGAAGGGTGTCTTCCGTCAGTTCCGGAGAGATGTCAAAGTCGCTTTGGGCGATTTCAGTCATCTTGTCCAGTTTTGTCTCGTCCATAGGATTCATCCGTAACCTTTCCAAAAGGAATGTGGGCGTGCCGGTCTCGAACCAGTATGAGCCGAACTCCCTTGCGTCAAGGCATTTGATCAGGCTGAACGGGTTATAGATGTCCTCGGATCCGTGGCAGAAGTGGTAGCCGTCGTAGTTGTGCTTAAGCAGTTGCAACGCGTTGTCGTAGGAGACACCCTGACTGTCGGCGAGATCACGCACAGGCTCTTTCATGTCCCTTTCCAGTTCGGACTGCGTGATGCCGCAGATGGCGGAGTACCTCGGCATCATCGAGATGTTTTGGAGGTTGTTCAGCTCACTGAATATGCTGAGCTGGGCGAACTTGTTTATCCCTGTGATGAACACGAACCTCAGGTAAGGGTCAAGGCTCTTGATGGGGCTATAGAAGTTCCTCATTATCTGCCGCATCGGGGCCAGCCTCTCCCTGTCGTTCATCACGTCCAGCAGCGGTGCGTCATATTCATCAATTATTATGACCGCCTTCTCGCCGGTATTTTCGACAGCCGCTTTGACAAGACGCTCAAATCTCGCGTTGATGTCATCTTCCGCGATTCCGGAATCCGCACCCCACTTCTTCTCGTACTCGGATAGTTTGTAACCCAATATACGTTGCAGTTGCCCTTCATTAAGATGCTTCGCTGTTGACATGTCAAAGTGGAACACCGGGTGTCGTGTCCACTCCTTCCTGAGCCGTCCAGCCTCCAGCCCCTCGAACAGTTCCATTTCCCCGGCGAAATAACTGTGGAATGTGGAGGACAGCAGCGATTTCCCGAAACGTCGCGGTCTGCTCAAGAACACATACTTGTATGTCTCCGCCAAGTCGTGTACAATTCCTGTCTTGTCGATGTAGAGGTACCCTCCCTCGACAATGTCTCTGAAAGTCTGCACCCCGATCGGGTACCTTATCCTTTTCGCCTCCATAGTGCCAACCTTTTTTTATGTCCTACCTTCAAAGATAATGAATATTCCCGGATTCCCAATCATCTTCGGAAATGGATGATGATGTGAGGCAGTTGCTGATAAATCATCCGCGTCAACTCACCGTCAACACTCGGAACACTTTGACAAGGGCAAAACATATGTAAGCCTCCACAGCATCTTAAGCATGTTGTGGAGGCTTACTTTTTTTGATGACACGAGTTAAATCTCGTTTTGCACGCTTGGGTGAAAGCTATCCTTGCGAAAGTGATTTTATCCGCTCAAGTGGCAGTCCTGAGATCTGGGCTATCTGATCAAATGGCATATTCAGTGCCAACAAAGACTTGGCCACCTCTGTCATGGCTGCATCGCGACCCTCGGCTTGGCCTTCAACTTTACCCTCAGCCCTACCTTCGGCCTTGCCTTTCTCCACACCGTCCTTGAAGCCCTCTTGATGACCAATTCTGTAGCCTTGCTGCTTCGCGCCCTCGATGTAGGGGCGCATCTCTTTTTCTGTCAACATAACACTGAAATAGTTATCAATCTCATTGTCGTCAAGGCCGCTGACGCGCATCGCCTTCTCCAACCTGCCGAACCTCTCATCATCCTTCGACCTCGATTTGGCAAAGATAGCGAAATTCCTGAATATTCGGCACCATCCCGCGACGGGGCTGTCATATTCATCGGTGTAATGCATGATCCTCGGCAGAGAATGTGAGGAGAAAAAAGTTGAGTTGTTGCCAAAATGAAAAACGTGACCGGGGGATGCCCGGCCACGCATGTGAGAGTTTATTCTGAATTCTTCAGGGTTTACTTATCCCAACCAGGGTTCTGTGTCAGGGTCTTCCCGGCGGCCTTGTAGAGGTCGATCTGTCCTGAAGGAATAGGGTAGAGGTACTGACGGGACTCAAAGATTCTTGATTTGCCTGATGAGAAGCTGATGTAACCATTTGCGTCAACCACAGCGCAGTCATCGGAACCAACGGTAGGCTCGTCAGCGATATAGGCTCCCTTTGTCTGCTCAGGGTACTTGTTGGTGTCAAGCTTGTCAAGCTGATGCCAACGGATGAGGCACCAGTACCTGTCATCGTTGTCGTACATGAGTTCGACACGACGCTCACGACGGATCTCCCAGATCAGGTTGCTTACGCCCATATTATTAGCAGGGTCGGCGGCAGGAGAAGTGGTGAGATGAGGCATTCCTACACGGTCGCGAAGCTTGTTGATAGACGCGTTTAGGTCAGCTCCTGTGCAGCTGCCAAGTTCGGCGCAAGCCTCTGCGTAGTTCAGATAGATGTTGGCAAGCCAGAAGATAGGTGCGTCAGTCTCATTGGAACCGGTCTGGTTTCTGTGAGCGACCTCGATGTCATCGTTGTCAAACTTGTAAACACCATAACCTGTGCTGGATGTTGTCTCCATACCTCCAGCTGACGGAAGATCAAAGCGGGCATAGGCATTGCCTTTGTACATAAGAACAGGGTCAATAGCCGCTGAAAGACGTGGGTCACGTACAGCAAGAAGGTTCTTGATGCTGAGGTGACCGCTCTCCATTACCGGATGATCGGTCTTGTCAAGAGATGTCGTTGAAAGTGGCTTTCCATCAGTGAAAAGATAAGAGTCAAACGCTGCCTTTGACATACCGTTCTGCATTGTTGATGAGCAGGTGTAATCAATTGTCGAGTGGCCGTAAACTCCATAGAGGTACTTCTTATAGAGGATCATCTCGGTATTTTTCGCAAGATCAAGAGAGTTGTAGTTGCCCTGATAGCTTGCGTTGAGCGAGTACATGGAGTTGCCCATTATTGCCTTGCTGGCTGTCTTGCACTCAGTGAGGAATTTCTGTGCACGGGTATTGTCGGCTGCTTTCTGTCCGTCAGATGTTGAACGGTACTTGCAGAAGGTTCCTTCGTAAAGGCAAATCTCAGATTTGATGGCCTGAGCGACAGCGGCGTTGAACGCGGTTCTCGAACTTGCATTCATGGTTATGTTCGCAACCGCGAAATTGAGGTCTTCAAGCACCTTGTCCATGACAACATCGCGATCCTGGCGCTCGCCATAGAGATAGAGGTTCTTGTCCTCATCTGTAACATCAAGAAGTTTGTCAACATAGATGATGTCTCCGAATGCCCTGACGAGTTCATAGTGCTTAAGAGCCCTGTATAGTCTTGCGACACCAAGCCAGTTGTTCTTTGTCGTCTCATCCATGGATGAGACATTTGGTACACGCTCTATCATGAGGTTTGCTCTACGAAGTGCCTGATAGTTACTATTCCAAAGTGAGATAGATGCAGGAACGTTCTTGTAGTTCCAGTCGCTGAGTCCTACCACACCTTGATTGTCATTCAGGGTAGGAAAGTAGAAAGCCCCGCTGTAGCCAGAGAACGTGTCATAAAATCTGTTCGCGAAAGCCTCAACGTTGTCTTCGCTTGACCAGAAGTTACCGTCTGTGAACTGGTCTATCGGCTGCTTGTCCAACAGGTTATCACATCCTGAAAGGACCAGTGCGGACAGCGCTATTGCTGTGATTACTATTTTTTTCATGATTCTTTGCAGTGTTTGAAATTAGAAAGTGATCTGGATACCACAAGAATAGGTACGCAGCATTGGGTCTGTACGTCCCCATACACCGTTGCCCATAGAACCTTCACCCGTGTTGATTTCTGGGTCAAGACCATATTTCTTTGTGTGATCAATAATGTTGAAAGCATTGTAGATGCTACCGTAAACTCTTACCTTGCTGATCTTTGCTTTCTGTGTCAGTTGTGAAGGGAGGGTGTACCCAAGGGTTATGTTCTTAAGACGGAGATAAGCCATATTGACAAGGTACTTGGACTGTGGGTAGAAGTTGGTGCTACCTTGGTTGAGTACGGAGATGGTTCCCTTTGCGGCACCACCTGAGCTTAGCCTTGGATAGGTGGCATTCTGATCAATGTTGCCGGCTGCCGCATCCTCATTGGTAATGTAGGATGTCTGGTTCGCGTAGATGGCGTCAGCTCCACGCATGAGAGGCATGACGAAAGCAGACTGAGTCCACATTTGCCTCTTGCCTACACCCTGGAAGTAGAGATCAAGGTCAAAGCCTTTCCAATCACCACCGATACGGAGGCTATACTGATAGCGCGGCTGAGTGTTACCGATAACTACCAAATCTCCATGATCGTCAGCAGTTCCTTTTCCTCCGTCAATCACGCCGTCATTGTTCTGGTCGACGAATTTGATGTCTCCAGGCCCAAAGACGAACTTGCCTGTCTGGAGGTTAACTTGGCTTGCCACTCCTTCAACAGGAATATAGTTACCTTTGGCGTCAACTCCGCTGAAATCTGAAGCCTCAAAGTAGCGGTCTGTCTCAAATCCCCAGATGTCACCGTAGCGTTTGCCGGAGTAGTTGGAGTTCAGCAATCTAGAGTTATTGTTCCACTCTTTGATCGTGGTCGTGTAGTCTGCAAGGTTTCCAATTGCGTAGACGTTGATCCCGTTGAAGTTATGATGCCAGTCGATGGTGATCTCCCATCCGCGGGAACGGAGTGTACCTGCGTTCTCGTAGGCTGCGGTGGCTCCAAGCACCTGTGGCATGGTCTGGCCAGGTGCGAGCATGTCCTTGGTGTCTCTCTGGAACCAATCGAACGTAGCGTTAAGCTCTCCGTTGAGGAAACCAAGGTCGAGACCGATGTTGGTAGTCGCAAGAGTCTCCCAGGAAAGGGTGGAGGAAACCATCTTTGGCATGCCGAATGTCGTCAGTTTGGTTGATCCGGTGCCGAGCCAGCTTACGTCAGATCCCTGACGCGCAATGGTGGCTATGTACATGTTGGATCCAACTTCCTGATTACCTATCTCACCGTATGACGCGCGGATCTTTGCGTTGTTCACGATGCTCTTTGCAGGCGCGAAGAAAGGCTCTTCTGAAATTCTCCAACCAGCGGATGCGGATGGGAAGAATGCCCAACGATTGTTCTCTGGGAACTTGGATGATCCGTCGTAACGGCCGTTGAGCTCGAGGAGGATCCTGTCCTTGTAGTTATAGTTGATTCTACCGAAGAAACCTGCGGAACCGGTTTCGTTGTGGCTGTGAGCGAATATATTCTTGTTGTCACTGTCGAAAGTCAATGCTATTTCCGGCAGATTAGTGTCAAGAATGTTGTTGTAAGTGCCTCTGAGGTACTCGTATTCAGACTCGTCAGCATTGAAACCTGCCATAATGTTGAAGTTATGCTTACCTGAAACAGTGAACTCATAGTTACCATAGATGTTGGCGCTGTAGCCTCTGGTGTAGGAACGACGTGCATCTATGTAGGTTGTTGTGCTCATCGTGGTCTCCGAAGGGGTGATGGACCATGTGTTCATCATGTGAACAGGAAGGTTGACCTGCTTGTACCTCATGTTGTTCTGGAGGTAGGTGTAATCAGCGTTCAATGTCAGACCTTTTACGATGTTGATCTTTGTGAATCCACCGATACGCAGGTTGTCTGTCTTTGTCCATCCTTCACCGGACTGTTTGCGGTATGAGATGGCGTTACGTCCATCAAGACCGTTGCTGAAATAACCCCATGGGCCGAAGAAAGACCCCCAACGCCACATGTACTGATATGTACCCTGACGAAGAGCGTCTGAGCAATCTTCGTAGTCTTTGTTGACATAGTTGACTCTGGCTCCGATTTGAATCCAGTCGTTCACTTGTGTGGAAACATTGACGGTGGCGTTGTACTTTTTAAGTTTGTCCGGATTGAAATTCATCAAACCTTGTTCTCTGTCGTAACCTACTGACATATAGTAGTTGGTCTTTCCTACATTGCCTTGAACGGAAATGGTGTGATTTTGTGATGGAGCAGCATTGTTGAACATTATGCCTGCGACATCCCAATCAGCCACATAACCGACTCCTGGAATATAATCATCACCCTCTACCATCTCACGATAACCGGACTTTCCTCCATGTTTAGTCTGCCATGTTTTGACGGCATTGATGAATGCGTCACTATTAAGGTACATACCGAAAAGCTCACTTTCAATCCCGTATCTGGCATTGACCTGATTAAGCCCGGTGATCTGCTCCATCACAGATGGATAGTCTGGAAGGACAGTTGCCTGGCTCCATGCGAAGTTATTGGTGTAGCTTACTTGGATGTTTTCTGTTGTCTTTGCGGACTTTGTGGTGATGAGAACGACACCGAAAGCGGCTCTTGTTCCGTAGATGGAAGAAGAGGACGCGTCCTTGAGAACAGAGATGCTCTCTATGTCCTGGGTGTTTAGGTAAGAGATGTTGTCAATCGGAACTCCATCAACCACATAGAGAGGTTTCGATGTGGCACTGTTGGAAAGGGTTCCGACACCACGGATTACAACGGTCGGCTCGGCACCGATCTTACCGCTTGTGTTCAAGACAGTAAGTCCCGGCACAGCTCCCTGAAGAGCCTTGCCAAGGTCAGCGGTGGATCTTGCCTCAAGGGTCTTGCTGACATCAACAGTCGCGACTGAACCA
>UQUJ01000076.1 GCA_900544195.1 uncultured Alistipes sp.
GGGAAAGAGCTTGCTCTTAACCTTCAAACAAACAATTCAAAACAGCTTCTTATAAAACGAACGACAAATGTTAAGAATCGCAATTCAGGCCAAAGGCCGGTTAAGTGAAGAAAGCCTCTTGCTGTTGCGGGAGGCGGGTATCGAGGTGGATGACACCAAACGGAAATTCCTGTCTCAGTCCAGCAGTTTCCCGGTGGAGATTCTCTATCTGCGGGATGATGACATCCCTCAGGCTGTGGCTCAAGACGTCGCGGATCTGGGAATCGTTGGCTACAACGAGGTCTGCGAGAGGGGAGAGTCGGTGGAGATAGTGGATCGTCTGGGATTTGGTGGCTGCCGGATCTCACTTGCCGTTCCAAAGGCTGATGAGTATTCCGGATTGGAATATTTCAACGGCAAGCGGATTGCCACATCTTATCCGAACATCTTGGGCAAATTCTTGAAAGAGAAAGGAATAGATGCAAAGATTAATGTGATCACAGGCTCTGTTGAGATCGCTCCGACCGTCGGTATGAGCGACGCGATCTTCGACATTGTGTCTTCCGGCGGGACACTTGTGAGCAACGGGCTCAAGGAAGTTGAGAAAGTAGTGTTCTCGGAGGCTGTGCTGATTTCGGGAGGGAATCTTTCGGAGGAGAAAGCCAAACTTTTGGAGCAGATAAAGTTCCGATTCAACGCGGTCCGTGACAGTAGAGGCAAGAAATACCTTTTGATGAACATCCCGAACGGCAGGATTGAGGATGCGATACGGATAGTTCCGGCGATGAGAAGTCCTACGGTGCTGCCGCTTGCGCAGAGCGGTTGGTCGTCGCTTCATTCGGTTGTGGATGAGAGCGTTCTTTGGGAGAAGATAGAAAGTCTTAAGGAGATCGGGGCGGAAGGGATTCTTGTGCTCTCGGTCGAGAAGATGGTTTTGTAGTTTTGCATATTTATTCATTGCTCTTATGCGTAATTCAGATTGTCCGGTCACTGAGCTTGTCGAAATGACCCCGATATACAATAACCCTCCTCGCTCCGAATGGCCAAAGTTGACAGCAAGAGCCGCCGAAAGTGATTCCGACATAGAATCCAGCGTCCGAACCACTCTTGAATATGTCAGAACAAAAGGTGATCAAGCACTTCTTGATCTTGAGTCGCGCTATGACGGAACGACTTTCGTATCTGCCGAAGCCTTGAAAGTCAGTAAAAAAGAGAGCGAGGATGCCGCCGCTTCTGTTCCGCGGGAATTGAAAGAAACCCTCGCCCAGGCATATTCAAACATCATGAAGTTCCATGAGGCACAGATGCCGCAAGCCGTTAAGGTCGAGACTTCCGCCGGTGTTACCTGCTACCAGAAAGCCGTTCCCATCCGTAGGGTTGGGCTGTATATTCCAGGAGGACGCGCGCCTTTGTTTTCGACGGTTCTCATGCTGGCGATTCCGGCTCAGGTGGCTGGCTGTCCGGAAATAGTCCTATGTACCCCTCCCGGCAAGGACGGGAAGGCGAATCCGGTCATTATCTATGCGGCTTCGGTCTGCGGAGTCAGGAATATATTCAAAATCGGTGGGGCACAGGCAATCGCGGCGATGGCTTACGGAACGGAGACGCTTGCCAAATGTGACAAGATTTTCGGCCCGGGAAACCGTTATGTAATGAAAGCCAAACAGATGGTCGGGTTGTCGGTTGCGGCCATCGACATGCCGGCCGGGCCGTCTGAGGTCATGGTTCTGGCTGATGAGACCGCCGATCCGGAGTTCGTCGCAGCGGACTTCCTTTCACAATCGGAACATGGTCCTGACAGCCAGTCGATGCTGGTCTGTACCTCGGAAACGATTGCAAAATCCGTGGAGGAGGCCGTGACGAGGCAGACAGAAAGGTTGAGCCGAGGAGAAATCGTTGCAAAAGCATTGGAACACAGCCGGATGATAGTCATGCCAAGTCGTGAGGACATCATCGATTTTGTCAATGAATATGCCCCCGAACATCTCATTATCTCCATGCGTGATCCTTGGAGCGTGGCTGATAGGGTCGTGGCCGCCGGAAGCATATTCATCGGAAATTATTCTCCGGAAAGCGCGGGGGACTACGCCTCCGGCACGAACCACACGCTTCCGACAAGTGGTTGGGCTCATTCGTTCAGCGGGTTGAATCTGGATGCGTTCATGAGGAAGATGACGATTCAGGAGATATCCCGCGAGGGTTTGTCCGGCCTTGGGGACACAATCCGTACCATGGCTTTTGCTGAAGGGCTAGACGCGCATGCCGCCGCTGTTGATGTCAGACTTCGCGGTGATGTCGGTTCGACAGGCTCACCAACCGGTCCGGTCACAGAGCTTGTCGAAGTGTCGAGGCGATTGTCAGGTTTGAAAGATGATTTACTATGAAGATAGAAGACGTTCTTAAACTAGCAAGGCCGAACATCTTAGGCCTTGAAGCATATTCGACTGCGAGGGACGACTGCGGCTCGAACCGGCCGGAAATATTCCTTGATGCCAACGAAAACCCCTACAACAATGGCATCAACCGCTACCCTGATCCGCACCAGAAAGCGTTGAAGTCCAGAATCTCGGAAATAAAAGGGATCGCTGCGGGCAGCTTGTTCCTCGGCAACGGGAGCGACGAGGCGATCGACCTTGTGTACCGCGTGTTCTGCGAGCCGGGAGAGAGCAGTACCGTGTCCATCGCCCCGAGCTACGGAATGTATGAGGTTGCGGCCGCGATGAACGACGTGGAGTTCAGAAAAGTCCGGCTGAGGCCGGATTTCTCCATGGACACAGAGGCGATGCTTGCCGCAACGGACTCCAAGACAAGGCTGATGTTCATCTGCTCGCCGAACAACCCGACCGGAAACTCTTTCCCGGCGGAACAGATCGAGGAGCTTCTTGAAAGGTTCGGCGGCGTGATTGTGCTGGATGAGGCCTACATCGACTTTTCGGTCATGCCTTCGCTGGCATCTTTGGTCAAGAGATACCCCAATCTGATTGTGCTTCAGACGCTTTCAAAGGCTTGGGGCATGGCAGGACTCAGGATCGGACTGGCTGTCGCCGATCCGGCCGTGATCTCGTTGATGTCCAAGGTCAAGTACCCATACAATATCAATGTGGTCGCTCAGAAAATGGCGTTGATGAAGCTGGACGAGGCTGCCAAAGACAAGGCGGTGGCTGAGATTGTGGGACAGAGGTTCCGGTTGGAAAAGGAACTCCGCAAGTGTCCGGAGGTCAAGGGAATATATTCAAGTGACGCTAATTTTCTGTTGGTGCGGTTTGACAATCCGGATGAGGTTTACGAGAGGCTGCTTGCGGGAGGAGTCATTGTGCGGAACCGCTCCAAGGTCCCGGGTTGCGAAGGGTGCCTTCGCATCACTGTCGGCACTCCGGCCGAGAATGACAGGCTGCTGCGGCTGCTTGCCTCACCGGTCACTGAGCCTGTCGAAGTGGCCTTAAGGTGCCAGGGCATAGAGAAGCTTGGTGAAAGACATGTAAGAATTGTTCGCGATACCAAAGAGACAAAAATTACCCTTGAATTGGATCTGGATTCTATGGGGAGTGGTCGCATCTCAACAGGTCTCCCTTTCTTCGACCACATGCTTGAGCAGATCCCGAACCACGGCGGCGTGGCGCTTTCAATAGATGCGAAAGGAGATCTGCAAGTCGATGAGCATCACACGATCGAGGATGTCGGAATTGTCCTCGGAGAGGCGATCAACGCCGCTCTCGGCTCGAAACTCGGCATAGCCCGCTACGGCTTCGTCCTCCCGATGGACGACTGTGACGCCGCTGTCCTGATGGATTTCGGAGGGCGGATTGATTTCAGATGGAACGTGGAGTTCAATCGGGAGAAGGTCGGCGATGTCCCGACCGAGATGTTCAGCCATTTCTTCCAGTCTGTCTGCGCCGGAGCGAAATGCAACCTGCACATCTGGGCGGAGGGCGTGAACGAGCATCACAAGGCCGAGGCAATCTTCAAAGCCTTCGCCAGGGCTTTAAGAATGGCGGTCGCCAAGACCCCGTTCCCTTACGAACTACCATCAAGCAAAGGCATCCTATGATAGCGATAATTGACTACAAGGCCGGCAACATACGCTCGGTCGAAAACGCTCTGAAAAGGTTTGGAGCGGAATATGTGCTGACCGCTGATCCGGAGATGATCCGCCGCGCCGACCACGTGATCCTGCCGGGAGTTGGGGAGGCTTCCTCCGCTATGAAAGCCTTGGAGTCCACAGGCTTGGCACCAGTCATAAAGTCATTGACCCAACCTGTTTTAGGAATATGCATCGGAATGCAGCTGATGTGCGCTTCAAGCGAGGAGGGCGACACGGAATGTCTTGGAATATTCACCCCGAAAGTCACCCGCTTCCCTGAAACTCCGGGCGTGAAGATACCTCACACCGGCTGGAACATCATATCGGGGCTTCGCGGACCGTTGTTCAGGAATATTCCCGAAGACTCTTTTGTCTATTATGTGCACTCGTACTGCCCTGAGATATTCACTGATCAGACTGTCGCCGTGACTGAATATGCCGGTGTCCGTTTCAGCGGTGCGCTCCAGCGTGACAATTTCTTCGGGACGCAGTTCCATCCGGAGAAAAGCGGTCCGGTCGGAGCGGAGATATTAAAGAATTTTATAGAATTATAGTTTGTTGGCAAAACTTGTGAATAGCATGTGATTGCCTGTTTGTGAAAGTTGAGTTATGAGAAATTTTAACATAATCCCGGCCATAGACATAATCGGAGGCCGGTGCGTGCGTCTCACGCAGGGAGACTATTCAAGGGAGAAGGTTTACTCTGACGACCCGGTCAGTATGGCGAAGGGATTCGAGCAGGCCGGCGCGACAAGGCTGCATCTTGTTGATCTGGAAGGAGCAAAGGCCGCTTGTCCGAAGAACCTGGATGTGCTAAGGAATATAACCAATGCGACCGGTCTGAAAGTTGAGTTCGGCGGCGGGGTGAAGTCGGAGGAGTCTTTGAAGGCGGTTCTGGATGCGGGGGCTGAATATGTCATCTGCGGAAGCGTGGCCTTTACAGAACCGGACATATTCAAGAAATGGCTTGGCCGCTATGGGGAAAAAATCATCCTTGGGTTGGATCTGAAGAATGGTTTGGTCGCGACGCACGGTTGGAAGGAGACTGTCCCGATGTCAGCCGTGCAGGCTTTGGAGTCTTTTGAAGGACTTGTGCGTCAGGCTATTGTGACCGAGGTTTCGAGGGACGGGATGTTGCAGGGCGTGAATCTTGAGTTTTACGCCGGCCTTCAGCAACAGTTCCCGGACGTGGAGATCATCGTGAGCGGGGGCGTGTCCAATTACGAGGATCTGGAGGAATTGAGAAGATCTGGACTTCGCTCGGCGATTGTCGGGAAGGCAATCTATGAGGGACGGGTCAGACTTGAGGATTTGTTCAGGTAATATGTTGGCGAAGAGAATTATACCTTGTCTGGACGTGAAGGACGGGCAGGTGGTGAAGGGAACCAATTTCGAGGGTTTGCGTGAGGTGGGCAATCCTGTGGAGATGGGGGCGTTTTACTCCGCTCAGGGGGCAGACGAACTCGTCTATCTGGACATCAGCGCGTCTTCGGAAGGCCGGAAGACTTTCACTGATCTGGTTTCCCGGATAGCGGAACGGATTGACATTCCGTTCACTGTGGGCGGAGGAATATCTTCGTTCGAGGATGCTGCCAGACTTCTGGACGCTGGAGCGGACAAGATCACGGTCAACACGGCGGCTGTGCTTCACCCGGAGATCATCACCCGGATCGCATCACGCTACGGCTCCCAGTTTGTTGTCGTGGCGATTGACGCGAGGACGGTCGCTTCTATGGCCGCTGAGCCTGTCGAAGCTACATCCCTATACGGCAATGCTTACTGGCAGGTAATGACCCACGGCGGCAAGACGCCGACCGACAAGGAGTTGTATTTCTGGGCCAAAGAAGTCCAGAACCTCGGCGCCGGTGAGATCCTTTTCACCTCCATGGATCACGACGGAACCCGGAACGGCTATGCCGTACAAGCATATTCCCGTCTCGCGGATGAACTCTCCATCCCCGTGATCGCCTCCGGTGGGGCGGGAAGCGTCGGCGACATCGAGGAAGTACTGACGAAGGGCCGGGCCGACGCCGCCCTCGCCGCGAGCATATTCCACTACGGCGAAATCTCCATCCCAGAATTGAAAAGAACCCTCCGCACCCACGGAGTGAATGTAAGAATATAAAAGGAACTTTATGAATATGATTGATTTTAAAACTCTTAAAGCCGGTGCTGACGGACTTGTGCCGGCCATCGTCCAAGACCGGAATACCCTTCAGGTCCTGATGCTCGGCTACATGAACGCCGAGGCTCTCGAAAAGACCCAGGCAAGCGGTCTGGTGACATTCTTCAGCCGTTCCCGCCAGACCCTATGGACAAAAGGGGAGACCAGCGGCAACTTCCTTCATCTTGTCTCCATTGCACCTGATTGCGATTCGGACACCCTTCTTGTCCGCGCGATACCTGACGGACCGGCCTGCCACAAAGGCACGAAGACCTGTTGGGGAGACGCGGTACCGACAAGCACGGGCTTCATCCGCGAGCTTGAAAGTGTGATCAAAGGCCGTCACGAGCAGATGCCGGAGAAGTCCTACACCACGTCACTGTTCATGGCAGGGACTCCGAGAATGGCACAGAAAGTCGGCGAGGAGGCCGTCGAGACCGTCATCGAGGCCGTGAAAGGGGATGATGAAAGGATGATCTACGAGGCCTCGGATTTGGTCTATCACCTTCTCGTGCTTTTAGTCAGCAAAGGCTACGGCATCACCGACCTCGAAAAGGAACTGGAGAGGAGGCATAAATAGGCCATAATGTTGTTTTTCACAGAACAGAATGCGAACTTAGCAAGCAGTTAGTGTAATTACCGTTTTTCAGATGAGTTCAGACAGAATATTCATTTTTGACACCACTTTGCGTGATGGCGAGCAGGTGCCGGGGTGCCAACTCAACACTGTGGAGAAAATCCAGGTGGCAAGGCCCTTGAAGAGTTGGGAGTAGATGTCATTGAGGCGGGTTTCCCTGTTTCCAGTCCCGGAGATTTCAATTCGGTCGTGGAGATTTCCAAGGCCGTCACCTGGCCTACGATCTGCGCTTTGACACGCGCGGTGGAGAGAGACATCGATGTGGCAGCGGAAGCCCTTAAATATGCCAAGCACAAGAGGATACACACAGGGATCGGGACTTCCGACTCCCACATAAAGTACAAGTTCAATTCCACCCGGGAGGAGATTCTTGAGCGTGCCGTCAGGGCTGTGAAATATGCCAAGAAGTATGTTGAGGATGTGGAGTTCTACGCCGAGGATGCGGGACGCACTGACAATGAGTATCTTGCCAGAGTGGTTGAGGCAGCCATCAAGGCCGGGGCCACGGTCGTGAATATTCCTGACACGACAGGCTACTGCCTTCCTTCCGAGTATGCCGCCAAGATCAAGTACCTTGTTGACAATGTGGACGGGATTGACAAGGCTGTCATCTCGACCCATTGCCACAACGACCTCGGTATGGCCACCGCCAACACCATGTCCGGCCTTCTTGCCGGCGCCCGCCAGTGCGAGGTGACAGTCAATGGCGTTGGCGAGCGTGCCGGCAACACGGCTTTGGAGGAGATCGCCATGATCATCAAGAGTCACAGCGACATCCCTCTCGTGACCAACATCAACACGACCAGAATCACTCCGGTGAGCCGGATGGTCTCGAACCTTATGAATATGCCGGTTCAGGCGAACAAGGCCATCGTCGGGCGCAACGCCTTCGCGCACTCCTCAGGCATCCACCAGGACGGAGTCCTCAAGAATGTCAGTACCTACGAGATCATTGACCCTAAGGAAGTGGGAATAGACGACAACGACATCGTGCTTACGGCCAGAAGCGGCCACGCTGCCCTTAAATACCGTCTGGAGGTTCTTGGAATCAAGATGGAAGGCCATAAACTTGACGCTTTTTACGATGAGTTCCTCAAACTGGCCGACAAGAAGAAGCAGGTCAGCGACGATGATCTCCTTGTGCTCGCCGGAGCCGACAGGGCTGAGGACCATCACGTCAAGCTTGAGTACCTCCAGGTGACCAGCGGCAAGGGTCTGAGACCTATCGCAAGTGTCGGTCTTGACATAGCCGGTGAGAAATTCGAGGCCGCATCCAGAGGCAACGGCCCGGTTGACGCGGCGATCAACGCCCTCAAGATCATCATCAGGCGTCAGATGGTCATCAAGGAGTTCACCATACAGAACATCACCAAAGGCTCCGATGATGTGGGCAAGGTCCACATGCAGGTCGAGCATGACGGCCACGTGTATTATGGCTTCGGAGCCGACACCGACATCGTCACCGCGTCTGTGGAGGCGTTCATTGACTGCATAAACAAATTCAGGGGATGAACACACTTTTCGACAAGATTTGGGACAGCCACATCGTGTCCGTCATCGATGGAGGACCCACGCAGCTCTACATCGACAGGCTTTACTGTCACGAAGTGACCAGCCCTCAGGCATTTGAGGGCATAAGGAAACGTGGCTGCGGCATTCTGCGCCCCGAGAGGATAATCTGCATGCCGGACCATGATATTCCTACAAAAGGCTCCGTTTTCGCGGATGAAGTCTGCCGCCGTCAGGTGGAGACCTTGGAAAGGAACGCCGCCGAGTTTGGTTTGGTCCATTATCCTATGATGGGTCCGGACAACGGTATTGTCCACGTTGTCGGTCCGGAGAAAGGACTTTCGTTGCCGGGAATGACAATCGTCTGCGGAGACTCGCACACATCCACCCACGGAGCTGTCGGAGCGGTCGCTTTCGGAATAGGCACGAGCGAGGTGGAGATGGTGCTCGCCACCCAGTGCATCCTTCAGCAGAAACCGCGCTCGATGAGGATAAGGGTTGAGGGAGAGCTCGGTAAAGGCGTGAGCGCCAAGGATGTGGCCCTCTATCTTATGATGAGGTTGACTACTTCAGGCGCCACCGGGTACTTTATTGAATATGCCGGCTCGGCCATCCGCGGCCTCTCGATGGAAGGTCGTCTGACACTCTGCAACCTGTCTATCGAGATGGGAGCCCGCGGAGGTTTCGTGGCCCCAGACGAGACCACTTTCGCCTATCTCAAAGGCCGTGAGTTCTCTCCTAAGGGGAAAGACTGGGACAAGGCGGTTGAATATTGGAGGACCCTACGCAGCGGAGAAGATGCTGTCTTTGACAAGGAATATTTGTTCGATGCCGCGGACATCAGTCCAATGATCACTTACGGAACGAATCCTGGCATGGGTATGCCGGTTGACGGTACCATCCCGTCTGACACGGCTCAGCGTGCGTTGGACTATATGGGCTTCTCCGCCGGAGAAAGGCTTCTTGGGCACAAGATCGATTATGTGTTTCTCGGAGCCTGCACCAACGGCAGGATTGAGGACTTCCGTGCCTTCGCCTCGGTCGTTAAAGGCCGCGGAAAGGCTGACGGAGTCACGGCCTGGCTCGTGCCTGGTTCGTGGGCTGTCAGACGTCAGATTGAGGAAGAAGGACTTGACAGGATTCTTGCGGATGCCGGATTCGAGATCCGCCAGCCTGGCTGTTCGGCCTGTCTTGCGATGAATGCGGACAAGATCCCGGCCGGTAAATATGCCGTTTCCACAAGCAACCGTAATTTCGAGGGGCGGCAGGGCCCGGGCGCGCGGACCATGCTCTCAAGCCCTTTGACTGCCGCCGCCGCTGCGGTGACAGGGTGTATCACTGATCCAAGAAAATTGCTATGAAACAGAAATTCAACATAATAGAGAGCAGCTGCATTCCTCTTCCGATAGAGAATGTGGACACTGACCAGATCATTCCGGCCCGTTTCCTCAAAGCTACGACAAGGGATGAGAAGTTCTTCGGAGAAAACCTTTTCCGTGACTGGAGGTACGCTCCGGACGGAAGCATGATAAAGGACTTCGTGCTAAATGATCCTCGCTACAGCGGGTGCATCCTCGTGGCCGGAGCCAATTTCGGCTCGGGATCAAGCCGCGAGCACGCCGCGTGGGCTATCGCCGGCTACGGATTCAGAGCTGTGGTGTCAAGCTCGTTCGCCGATATCCACCGCAACAATGAACTCAACAGCTTCGTGCTGCCGGTCCAGGTCAGTCCGGATTTCCTTAAAAAGATTTTCTCCGCGATCTCGGCCGATCCCGCAGTGAGACTTCGCATAGACCTCCCGTCTCAGGAAGTGACCCTTTTGTCCGACGGCAGTTCCGAACGTTTCGAGATAAGCGCCTACAAGAAGTATTGCTTCGAGAACGCGCTTGACGACATAGATTATCTGCTTGAACATAAAGACAAGATTGAAGAATATGAAACTGAACATAGCAAAATTGCCCGGTGACGGTGTCGGCCCGGAGGTGGTGGAACAGGCCGTGAAGGCCATTGACGCTGTCTGCCGGCGTTTCGGACACGAGGTCACGTACAGATCCGCGCTTGTCGGAGCCTGCGCGATAGACGCTTGCGGATCCGCTTTTCCTGAGGAGACCCTGAAAGTGTGCCTTGACAGTGACGCGGTTCTGTTCGGGGCCGTCGGGGATCCGAAATATGATAACGATCCCACAGCCAAGGTTCGTCCCGAACAAGGCCTCCTTGCGATGAGGCGTGAACTTGGACTTTATGCCAACATCAGGCCTGTGGAGACCTTTCCGAGCCTGCTGGATCGTTCACCTCTCAGGCCGGAGATAGCTTCAGGCGCGGATTTCGTCTGCGTCAGGGAACTTACAGGCGGTATGTATTTCGGAGAGAAAGGCCGGTTGGACGGCGGTGACACAGCGTACGACACCAACATCTACCACCGCTATGAGGTTGAGCGGATCCTGCGTAAGGCATATTCATTGGCGATGCTTCGCCGTAAGCATCTGACGGTGGTGGACAAGGCGAATGTGCTGGAGTCTTCGAGGCTCTGGAGGCAGGTGGCCCAAGAGATGGCTCCTGAATATCCGGAAGTTCAGACTGACTATATGTACGTTGACAACGCTGCCATGAAACTGATCACCGGCCCACGCTTCTTCGATGTACTCGTCACCGAGAACACGTTCGGGGACATCCTGACCGATGAGGCCAGCTGCATCTCCGGTTCGATGGGACTGCTCGCGTCGGCATCGCTTGGAGAACATACCGGTGTCTATGAACCGATCCACGGCTCCTATCCCCAGGCCGCGGGACGTGATGTGGCCAATCCCCTTGCCACAATCCTTTCAGCCGCGATGATGTTTGAGTACGCTTTCGGCCTGAAACGAGAAGGGTCTGCGATCCGCAAGGCTGTAAGCGAGAGCATTGACTGTGGTTTCGTCACCGAGGATCTGGCTTCCCTCGGATCGCGTCCTTTGGGTACGTCTGAGGTGGGTGACAAGGTCGCTGAGTTGATAGAGAACGATAATTAATGTATTGATATGAACGAACTTGACTGGGGAAGCCTCGGCTTCCATTACAGAAAGACAAACGCCATTGTCTTCAGCCTCTACCGCGACGGACAATGGTCTGAACCCCAACTTACCGACGATTTCGATTTCCATTTCAACGCTTTCGCCGGGGTGTTTCACTATGGTAATTCCTGCTTTGAGGGGCTTAAGGCTTTCCGTGGCAGGGACGGAAAGGTCCGCCTTTTCAGGCCGGACGAGAACGCCAGACGTCTCCGGCGCAGTGCAGGCCGTCTTTCGATGGCCGCTCCATCCGAGGAACTGTTCCTAAGGATGTGTCAGATGTGTGTGAAAGCCAATCTGGATTTTCTCCCTCCGTACGGACATAACGCGTCCATGTACCTGCGTCCTGTACTCGAAGGCATTGACCCGCAGCTGAGCATCTGCTCCTCAAGCGAGGTTCTGTTTTCGGTTATGTGTGCTCCTGTCAGCACGTATGCCAAGGCTGGGGTGCTTACGCCGGTGACCGCTGTCATCTCGCGTGACTACGATAGGGCCGCTCCTGACGGTACCGGCTCCTACAAGATAGGCGCGAACTACGCGATGTCTCTTTACCCTTACAATCTGGCTCATTCTCAGGGTTATACGGAACTGCTGTTCCTCGACCCCGCCACCAAGACGAGGATTGATGAGTTCGGGTCTTCCAACTTCATCGGCATCAAGGGCGACACCTATGTGACCCCGCTATCCGGCAGTGTTCTGCCTTCAATCACGAACAAGTCTCTCCGCACCATTGCCGAGGATCTCGGAATGAAGGTGGAGATGAGGCCGATTCCGGTCGAGGAACTTGCCGAGTTCGATGAGGTCAACGCCTGCGGCACAGCGGTGGTGATCACACCTGTCCGCTCCATTGACGACAAGCCTCTTCTGGAGGGCTCAGAAGTCTCACGCACCTATGAGATGCCTTCCGGAACGGAGTGCGGCAGAAAGAGCCGCGCCCTTTATGACCGCATCCGTGGCATCCAGGACGGCATAGAGGAGGATCCGCACGGTTGGTGCGTTGAGGTATAGCCGGTCGCTGAACTTGCCGAAGCGCCGACACGTGATTCTTCACGAAGGTTTCTTGCAAATCATAAAATCAAATCTTAAATTTGCAAGAAAACTGTAGTGGCGTGATATTAAGAACAATGAAGCAGAAAGCCGTAGCGCTTTCAAAACAGTACCCATTTGTGGTGATTACCGGTCCGCGTCAATCCGGCAAGACAACACTTGCCAAAGACGCGTTTCCGGACTACAGAAAAGTGTCTTTGGAGGACTTGGACAATCGCGCTTTCGCTGAAAGCGATCCGCGCGGTTTCATCTCGACTTATCCAGACAAAACCATCATCGATGAGGTTCAAAGAGTTCCATCCTTGCTCTCCTATCTTCAGACACACAGCGATGATGTAGGAGGTGATGGAATGTACATTCTCACAGGTTCTCAGAATCTGCAACTTATGGAAGCCGTGGATCAATCGCTGGCCGGTCGGGTAGGATTGCTCCACCTCCTTCCTTTTTCAAGGCAAGAGATGAAAGACGGTGGTATCTTTCCTGAATCCACAGATGCGAAACTGCTTAACGGGTGCTATCCGCGTCTGTACGATAAAGGTATTTCGCCAACCGATTATTATCCGAACTACATCAATACGTATGTCGAGCGTGATGTGAGAAACATCAAAGACATCACCGACCTCGGCAAATTCACCAGATTTCTTAAACTTTGCGCGGCAAGAACCGGACAGCTTCTGAACAAGTCTTCACTGGCAAATGATTGCGGAATATCTGTGCCCACAGTTGACTCTTGGCTCTCAATTCTGGAATCAAGCTATATCATATTCCTTCTTAAGCCAGACCATAAAAATTATTCAAAGCGTCTGGTGAAGTGACTTGAACTGAAAAAAGTTGTCACTGTACGGGGAGAAAGAGTACAGTGAAATG
>UQUJ01000077.1 GCA_900544195.1 uncultured Alistipes sp.
GGACTATCTTCTGGAACTGCTTAGGGGCGCTAGAATTTGATGCGGTTGCCCTGCCTAGCCAATGGCGCAAACAGTTTGCCTCCATCTAAATGCGTATTTTTGTAATTTCGCATTAAATAGCATTTAAAAAGTAGTAGTTTTCCTAGGAAAGCTACTACTTTTTTGTGGAAAGGCTACAACCATCATAGAAAAGCTACTATCACTTTCAAAAGGAAAAAACTATTTTTGCACTCGAATCAACAGATAATGAAGAAGGGGGATGGATGAAGAAGGGTGATGGATGAAGAAGGGGAATGGATGAAGAAGGGTGATGGATGAAGAAGGGGAATGGATGAAGAAGGGGAATGGATGAAGAAGGGGAATGGATGAAGAAGAGGGATGGCTTGAGGCGGGAGAGGTGTCTTATTCAACGGGTTGATAATAAGTAAGTTGGGTAGCAGGGGTGCTGCCGCTTAGGATTCGGATCAGGTCGCGGAGGATTAGGTCGGGGCGGACCACGCCGCTTTCCCAGAAGTCGTTGCCGCCTTTGGCGTTTTGGCGGGAATTGTCGTTCCAGACCACTTGGGGCGAGGCTTGACCATCTGTATGGGAGGATTCATCTCCGGACGCGGATCCTCCCACGGACGCGAAATCTCCTGCGGAGACAAATCCATCCACTGAAGCGGAACTACCTGCTGAAGCGGAACCTCCCACGGAAGCGGAACCTTCCACGGAAGCAGAACCTTCTCCGGAAGCAGAACCTTCTCCGGAAGTGGATCCTCCCACGGACGCGGAATCTCCTGCGGAGGCAAATCCATCCACGGAAGCGGAACTACCCACTGAATCGGAACTACCTGCGGAGCCGAAACCATTCGCGGCGGCGTTTTTCTGAATATTCATTAGAAAGTCACCGAAGAGGGGGTTGACGGACAGGAGTTGGTCTAGTGTGCGGCACCATCCGACGTTCAGCCAAAGGGAGGCTTCCTTGGATAATGAATATGCCCGCTCGACGGAGATTTGTCCGGAGATGGAAGTGCCTGGCTCTGAGCCGAGAATCTCTCCACCGGCGTCTCGCACCAGGTGAGAGAGGTAATTCTCCTGGCCGGGAATGAACCACTGATCCTTGTAGGGGATGTTGACCAGAATCTTTCTCGCACATATTCTTTGCTCGGCATCAGCGCTTTGTGGACCCTCGCCCGGAACGGTCATCATGGCTCTGACGGAGTCCCTCAGGGCTTGATAATTCTTTGAGACCACGGCCAGAACCGAGTCGGCCGCGGACATATTTCCTGTCAGCGCTCCGAAAAGGCGGACATAGGAGGCGCGGGCGAGGGGGTGGCTTTCCAGATGCTCGTTGACGGTGAAAGATCTGATTCCCAGGGACTCCAGCTTGGTGAGGAACTGTGATTTGACGGGTGACACTGAATATGTAAGGACTAGTTCCGGCTTCAGGGCCATGATCTTCTCATAGTCGGGGCTTGCATCGTAGCCGATGTCAAGGATTCTGCCCTCGCCGATTCTTGCCCTCACGGTGGAGTCGAAAACATATTCAGCGCCCGAGACTCCGACAATGGCGTCTTCGCCGCCGATGGCGCGGAGGAAGCCGATGTGCGAGGTGCTCATCACGATCAGTCTGCTCAGCGGGCGGCTGATGATCAGCGTGTCGCGGGAACCGTCAAAAGGGGAGAGTGAGATTAGTGAATATCCTCCCTCGGGTAGCGGCCGAACAGCCAGAAACAACGGCTCGCTCTCGTCCGCAGCCGTTGCCACGGCGCTTTTTCTCGCGCATCCGCAGATGCTGACAAGAAGGATCGTGGCCGACAGAATATATTCATAAATCTTCATGGCTCGCAAATATAATTGTTTTTTGCTATCTTCGAGTATTAATTGTCCGGGAATGGGCAGAAATTGCCTTGCGCCGCGTTCCTGGAATCATTCCCCGCCTTTTGTTATGGCGGAAAGGAGAAGGTGGCAAGGCTTGTGATTGAGGGAAAATATACTTTTATTATGGGAAAATATAATTTTGATGAACTGACCCACAGGCGCGGAACCAACTGCGTGAAGTGGGATGCTGAGAGTCCGGTCGGGCCGATTGATGAGGATGTCATCCCTATGTGGGTGGCTGACATGGACTTCAAGGTTGCGCCGGAGATTGTGGAGGCGCTTAGGAACAGGGTCGATCAGGGGATTTTCGGCTACACGCATGTGCCGGATTCCTATTATGAGGCTGCCATCGACTGGTGGGAGCGTCGCAGGGGCTGGCACACCGAAAAGGACTGGTACCTTTACATTCCGGGAGTCGTTCCGGCGATGTCCGTGGTAGTCAAGGCTTTGACGCAGTACGAGATCGTTGGGGGCGAGGTTGTCGAGAAGCCTGATCATGGCCGCGGGCCCCACGGAGAACTGCCGAAGATGATCATCCAGAGTCCCGCCTACAACTGTTTCTTCTCCACTGCGAAGAATACTCTCTGCGAACTGTCCATCAATAAGCTCATCTACGACACCGAAGGCGATCAGGCCACCTGGTACATTGATTTCGAGGATCTTGAGAGGCGCGCCGCCGACCCTATGGCCAAGGTGCTGCTCTTCTGCAACCCTCACAACCCGTGCGGCCGCGTCTGGCCGAGGGAGGATCTGGAGCGGGTGGCCGACATCTGCCGCCGTAACGGCGTGATCGTCATCAGCGACGAGATTCATTGCGAGCTGGAAATGCCTGGCTATCACTTCACTCCGATGGCATCGCTCTCGCAGGCATCGCAGGACAACACCGTCACGATGAACTCACCGAGCAAGTCTTTCAACATCGCCGGCCTCGGAATCTCCAACATCATCACCAACAACCCTGACTGGAAGAGACTGATCGAGCGGGTCATCAACATCAACGAACTCTGTGATGTCAATCCTTTCGGCGTTCTCGCCCTTCAGGCGGCCTACAACGCGGGCGAGCCGTGGCTCAAGGAACTCAATGAATATCTTTACGGGAATTACCATACCTTACTGTCGTTCTTTGAGGAAAACCTTCCGGAGTTCCCGGTCACCAAACTTGAGGGCACCTACCTTGTCTGGGTGGATGTGAGAGCTTTGAATATGTCCGCGAACGACATCGAGAACAGTCTGTTGCTCAATGAGAAGGTCTGGATAAACTCAGGTGTGATGTACGGTCTCGACGGCTTCATGCGCATCAACATTGCCTGCCCTCGTGCCCGTCTCCAGCAAGGCCTTGACCGCATCGCCAAAGGCTTCCGCCGCTTGATGGCATAGTAGGCCCTTGATCTTCCTGATAAAATAACTGGTCGTCGATTTCCCTGAAGGAGTGACTGCACGCTGGACTTCCAGAAGGAAAAACTGGTCGCTGGGCTTGTCGAAGCGATAAATATCAATTTGCCGTCGAAAAATAACCGCTGAAATCAGCCACCGAAAAAAGGCAAAAGTCAAATTTTGCACGTTACCAAAATTTGACTTTTGATTTTTCGGTGGCTATTGTGATTATGTACTTGGCATCTCCTGGCCATCACGACCAGCCCTATATTATTGGTTGCCATTGTTCATTGAGGTGTCGCTACTATACTTTGATGGTTTAGTGAAGTGTCACCACAAACCTTAGCCACCCGCGGCTATAAGCGGGAGGGACCCAGCCGTAGGTTGGGAGGGACGGAGCGCGAAGCGCGGAGGGTTTGTGGTGACACTTCACTGAACCCTGTTCATCACGAAATGTCGTTTAGAATATTATCTGAAAATCAAGGACTTTGTCTTGACCGAAGGTGCCGGTGATGTTGGTGATGGCATTGTTGCGGGTCGTGAGCGGGGTCCGGGCGGACAACTCAACGGCGATGAGGTCGCCGGTGCGGATGTAGAGCAGCTTTGTGGCTTCCACGAGAGTGTCCTCAATCATATCCAAAGAAGGATGGTCGAAAGTGAAAAGCTCAACTTCATTTCTGAAGAGGCTGAATCGGCCATCTTCTTCCAGCCTTTGCGGCGAAAACATCGGCGTAGGCAGAAAGGATGTATGATCCAGACAGATGGCCTGGGCGTAACCTTCAGGGGTGCCGTCAAGCATATTCTCCGGGTATAGGAGGACTCCGAAACCAGCCGAGTCGTAGTATCTTGACGCGAATTTTCTGCCGACGCTTCGTCCCGGCTTCAGTACACGGGCGAAAAGTACCGGTGAGTATGTCAGCTCGTCCACGAACTCAGGAGGGTAGAAATCCTCATTGTCCTTCTCCCATGTCGTGTCCGGCCGCACGACGATCCTGCCGGTCGATGTCTTTACGATTATATTCATGAATCAATCTTATGCGCTTGGTTGTCGGCGAGAAGGGGCGGGTCATTGTCGGGGCTTGCGACAAGCGCCCGGACGCCCTAGAAAAGCCTGCCGCCTCCGAATTTATCCTTAAGACCGGCGATGGCGCTGTCGAACGCCTCACCCTCAAGAGGTTTGCTCATCTCTGCTTCACGAGCCTTCGCGGCCTCTTTCTTTTCCTTTTCGAATTTCTCTTTCAGACGCGCGAACTGCCGCTTGGTGTCCATAGTGAACTCACCGTTCTCTATCCATGCGAAGTAGGCCGGCTCTGTCTCATAGACCTCCCTTGCCGTGTGTCCCTTGTGCTTTCCGAAGCTGATTGTAGGCTCGTCATTTTTGCCGAGTATCAACCGGCCGGCATAGTCAACAGTACGTGGACGTCCGGCTACTCCGGCCAGAAACTCTACATCGTTCTTGAGCACCTGCTCGTGGTACTTTGTCGGTGTCTGGTACATATCGAGTTGCCCTTTCAGCACTTCGTAGGTGGCCAATGTGTCAGCCTCCGCGGAATGGGCGTTCTCGAAATCCTCCCCACCACAGTAGAATCTGTAAGCAGCCTTGAGGTTGCGCGGCTCCATGTAGTGGTAGATTGTCTGCACGTCTATCATCTGCTTGGAGTGTAGGTCAATGTCCGTGGCCTCAAGGGTCGCCTGTGCCTTGGCCTTGTTCTCCGGAGTGTTTCTCGGATCCGCAAGCCTGCGCATACAATAGGCACGCACTCTCTCAAGTTCCTCGGACAGCATGGGCAGGTCGAATTTGGTTGAGTTGTACCCGGCCAAATCGCTGTCCCTCAGCCAATCCACGACCTCTGCCGCAATCTCGATGAACTTCTTCTCGCCGGCGACATCCTCGTCCTTGATCCCGTTCACCTGACTGGCTTCGGGATTGATCGGATGCTGTTTGCGGAGAGTGTAGTCCCAAGGACAGACCCTCCAGGTCTTCACATCATGGTGTCCGTCAGGGAACACCTTGACAAAACTCAGTTCGACAATGCAGTCATTGACAATATTAAGCCCCGTGCTCTCAATGTCAAAGAAAAGCAGAGGCCTTTCAAGAGAAAGTTCCATAGCTTTGATTCTCCGAAGGTTAAACCATGATAGGCATCAGGATTCCGCAGATTTTTCCGCTCTCATCATCCTCTTCTGAAGGAATGATGAGGGCAGCCCTGCGCGCGTCGGCGAACTTCATCACGACTGTCTCGCAGCTCATGTTGGCGAGGATCTCCGTGAGGAATGTTGACTTGAATCCGATGGTCAGCTCGTCACCGCTGTAGTCGCAGTTGATCTTCTCGTAGGCTGCGATGGCGAAACCGAGATCCTGTGCGGTGATCTCCATCTGTCCCGGCTTGAGATCCAGCTTGATGTGGTTGGAAGCCTTGTTGGCGCAGACGGCCACACGCCTTACCGTGTTCAGGAACATCGCCCTGTCGATCTTCAGCACGCTTGGGTTGTTCTGTGGGATGACGTCGCGGTACTTAGGGTACTTGCCGACAATCAGCCTGCACACCATGGTAGTCTTCCCGAAGGTGAAGAGGACGGTGCTGGAATCGAACGCGATCTCAACAGTTCCGTCGTCTTTCCCGAGGATGGACTTCAGGACGGCCGCCGGCTTCTTGTGAAGAATGAACGAGCATTTCTCCGGGGTCTTCACTTCCTTGGCCGTGTAGCAGATGAGCTTGTGCGAGTCTGAGGCCACGAGAGTGGTGGATTCCGGTCCGAAATCAAAGAATATTCCGTTCATCGCCGGCCTTATCTCGTCATCTGCCGTGGCGTAGATCGTGCTGTTTATGCCTTCTATCAGGCTTTCGGCCGGGAATTCAAGTTTCTCCGCGTCGTCGCTCGTCCCCTTGATCTCAGGATAGTCCTCGGCAGGAAAGAAAGGCAGCACGGAGTTGCCGCTGGCCCACTTGCACTCGATTGAGCTGTCGCTGGCGGTGCAGATCGCTACAGGCTGGTCAGGAAGTTCCTTGAGAAGGTCGATGATGTGCCTTGCGGGAACGGCGATCCTGCCTTCCTCTTCGGTGGTGTCCACTTCGATTTCAGTCCTGAGGGTGAGCTCCGAATCCGATGCGGTGACCTCAAGGATGTTGCCTTTGAGGTCAAACAGGAAGTTTTCCAGAATCGGAAGGGCGGACTTGGCCGGGATGGCCTTGGAGATGTCCATCAGTCCTTTCAGAAGCTCGGAGCTTGATACGTTGAGTTTCATATTCGTGTGTTTTTTTAATTCATTGTTTTCCGGCCGCCGGAGGGTGGCCTCTGTAAAAGGCAAATATACGAATATTCCCTTAATATTATGGCATCATATTTGATTTTTTGCCTAAGGCTTCGGAAACACCATCCGAAGAGGTTTGGACATGAATATTTGTAAAATTCAATTAATATGTCAGAAATGAAAAAAGGTTTGTTAACAGTGGTGCTGTCAGTATTGTTCAGCGTGCTGGCGGCATACGGTGTCGTCAAGGCGGCCACCGTGAATGATGGAGACAATGTGACAAGTACAGAGAACGGAACGGTCACAAAGACTGTCAATCTGGCACAGTCGGACTATCCGGATCTGACTTACGCCGCGGAGGCTGCGGTTGATGCTGTTGTTTATGTGGAGGTGACGGTGACTCAGCAATATCAGATGACGGATCCGTTCTTCCGTTTCTTCTTTGGGGATGAAGGCCCTCAGACCAGGGAGCAGCAGGGTAGCGGCTCTGGCGTGATCATCCGTCCTGACGGCTATATCGTGACCAACAACCATGTGGTCGCCAATGCGACGAAGGTTCAGGTCACCCTGAACAACAACAAAGTCTATGACGCAAAGGTCATCGGTACTGATCCGGCCACGGATGTCGCATTGATAAAGATTGAAGCTCAGGGACTTCCTACGCTTCCGTTCGGAGATTCCGATCAGTTGAGGCTCGGTGAGTGGGTTCTGGCCGTGGGCAGTCCTCTTGGCTACCAGCTCAGGTCAACCATCACGGCCGGCATTGTCAGCGCCAAGGGACGTTCGATGGCGCACGATCCTCGTGAGAGAAACAATGGCGGAATCCAGATCGAGTCGTTCATACAGACCGACGCGGCTGTCAACCCTGGCAACTCCGGTGGCGCCCTTGTCAACAAGACCGGTGAGCTTGTCGGCATCAACACTGCTATTGTTTCACAGACGGGAGCATATTCGGGATATTCATTCGCTGTGCCGGTGAATATTGTGAAGAAGGTTGTAGAAGACTTGATTGACTTTGGGTCAGTGAAGAGAGCCGTTCTTGGAATCGCTATGTCTGATCTCAGCGAAGGTCTTGCCAAGAATCTGAAATATGATTCTGTCGATGATATGTTGAAAAAATTGAAACTTTCTTCTCCGGAAGGCGTATATATCAGAGAGGTTGCGAAAGGCAGCTCCGCTGACAAGGCCGGAATGAAGGAAGGTGATGTGATTGTGGCCATTGACGGGACCGATGTGAAGAGTGGCTCCGCAGTTCAGGTCAAGGTCAATACCTTCCATCCTGGTGACAAGGCTAAGGTCAAGATCATCCGTGACGGCAAGGAAAAGGAACTTGAGGTCACATTCCAGGGCAGCAGCATCGAGAACGGTACTGTGGTCGGTGACGGAGAGATCGCTTTCTTCGGTACGACTCTGAAGGAGGCTTCCAAGGAGACTCTTGCGAAGTTCGGTCTGAAGAAAGGTGTCGAGGTCACATCTGTCGGAAGCGGCAAGATGCTTGAGGCTGGCGCTTCAGAAGGAATGATCATCACCTATGTCAACGATCAGCCGGTCGGCACACCTCAGGATGTTTTGAACATCGCCAAGTCCGCAAAGAGGGCGGTTTACATCGAAGGCTTCACAGCCAACGGTAGAAAAGCCTTCTTCGGATTCAGCAAGGAATAGTTGATGAAGGTTATCGGATAGTGTTTCCCTGACGGAAAAGGATCCAAGCCTTCCGTCAGGGAAATTTGTGTATTACAAGAATATATGAGGCAATTAAAGATTACGAAGTCAATCACCAACCGCGAGAGCGCGTCACTGGACAAGTACCTTCAGGAGATCGGCCGCGAGGAGTTGGTGTCTCCGGAGGAGGAGGTCGAGCTTTCACAGCGGATCCGCAAGGGGGATCAGAAGGCTCTGGAGAAACTTACAAGGGCCAACCTTAGATTTGTGGTTTCTGTTGCGAAACAGTACCAGAATCAAGGTCTTAGTCTTCCGGATTTGATCAATGAAGGCAATCTCGGCCTGATCAAGGCCGCCGAGAAGTTCGATGAGACCAGAGGTTTCAAGTTCATTTCATACGCCGTGTGGTGGATCCGCCAGTCAATCCTTCAGGCTCTTGCCGAGCAGTCCAGGATTGTCAGGCTTCCGCTCAACCAGGTCGGTTCCCTGAACAAGATCAACAAGGCTCTTTCACAGTTCGAGCAAAAGAACGAGAGAAGCCCTTCCAATGAGGAACTCTCCGAGATGATAGACATCCCGCAGGACAAGATCTCCGATACCCTCAGGGTGTCCGGAAGGCATGTGTCTGTGGATGCCCCGTTCGTAGAGGGCGAGGACAACAGCCTTCTGGATGTGATTCCTAACGACGACTCGCCGATGGCCGACAGAGGCCTTGTGAACGAGTCCCTCAGCACCGAGATCGAAAGGTCTCTCCAGATCCTGACGACCCGTGAGCGCGAGATCATCAAGTCGTTCTTCGGCATCGGCTGTCAGGAGATGACCCTTGAGGAGATCGGCGAGAGGCTTGACCTTACAAGAGAGAGAGTCCGCCAGATCAAGGAGAAGGCGATCCGCAAGCTAAAGAAACCATCCGCAAGCAAACTTCTTAAAACCTATCTCGGTTAATGACCCCGGAACTTTTTATCGCCTCTAAGGCTTCAGAAGCCATCAAGGCACTCTATAACGCCGACATCGAACCGTCGGCGCTTCAGGTCTCCGTCACAAGGAAGGAATTCACCGGAGACTTCACGCTCGTCGTCTTCCCGCTCCTGCGTCTGTCGCACTCCACTCCGGAGAACACGGGCAACGCCATCGGAGAATGGCTGAAGGCGAACGTACCGGAAATCTCTGAATATAACTGCGTGAAAGGTTTCCTTAACCTTCTGTTCTCCAATCTCTTCTGGAACGAACTTTTCGGAGAGATCGTTGCGGACAAGGACTTCGGTGACCTGCCGACGACCGGCAAGAACATCATGGTCGAGTTCTCGTCGCCGAACACCAACAAGCCTCTGCACCTCGGCCACATCAGGAACAACCTTCTGGGTGACTCGGTGTCAAGGCTTCTGAAGGCCAGCGGCAACAACGTGATCAAGACCACCCTTGTCAACGACAGGGGAGTGCACATCTGCAAGTCCATGCTTGCATGGCTGAAGGTCGGCAACGGCGCGACTCCGGAGTCCACGGGGATCAAGGGCGACCATCTTGTCGGGGATATGTACGTGGCTTTCAACGACATCTACAAGAAGGAAGTCGAGGAGTTGATTGCCGGGGGAATGGACGAGGAGACCGCCAAGAAGGAAGCCCCTTGCCTCAAGGAAGCCCATGAGATGCTCCAAAAATGGGAGGCCGGCGACAAGGAGGTCCGCGACCTTTGGGCCAGGATGAACGGCTGGGTGCTTAAGGGCTTCGACGAGTCCTACAAGGCTCTCGGAATCACTTTCGACAAGGTTTACTACGAGTCCCAGACCTATCTTCTTGGTAAGGAGTTGGTTCAGAAGGGACTGGATATGGGCGTGTTCGTGAAGGATCCGGACGGCTCCGTCTGGTGCGACCTCACGGCCGACGGACTTGACAGGAAACTGCTCATCCGTTCTGACGGAACGTCGGTTTACATCACCCAGGATCTGGGAACGGCCGAAAGGCGTTTCGCTGAATATCACCTTGACTCGCACGTCTATGTGGTCGGCAACGAGCAGAACTACCACTTCCAGGTGTTGAAACTGATCCTCAAGAAGTTGGGATTCGAATGGTCCGACAACATATTCCATCTTTCCTACGGAATGGTCGAGCTGCCGGAGGGCAAGATGAAGTCCCGCGAGGGAACAGTTGTGGATGCCGATGACCTTATCCAGAAGATGTACGAGGAGGCCCGCGCGACCTCTGACGAGTCCGGAAAGCTGGCCGACATGAGTGAGGAGGACAAGGCGAAGCTCTATCACATGATAGGTCTCGGTGCCCTTAAGTACTTCATCATCAAGGTGGATCCGAAGAAAACGATGCTCTTCAACCCGAAGGAGTCCATCGACTTCAACGGCAACACCGGCCCGTTCATCCAATATACACACGCGCGAATCCGCTCCATCCTGCGCAAGGCCGCGGAGAAGGGCATTGAATATGCCGCCTCTCCTCTGCCAAAGGTCGAGCTCAGTGCCAAGGAGATCAGACTCATAAAGTTGCTGAACACCTTCCCGGCCAAGATCGCCGAAGGCGCGCAGGCATATTCACCGGCCGTCATCGCCAACTATGCCTACGACCTCGCCAAGGAGTTCAACCAGTACTATCACGACACTCCGATCCTGAAGGAGGAGAACGAGGATGTGCTCAAGATGCGTCTGGTGCTGATCGACACGCTTTCCGCCGTCCTACGCAAGGCGATGGGCATCCTTGGAATCGAACTTCCTGAGAGAATGTAGGAATATTTCCGATGTCCGAAACGGATTATATGTTCCCGACCTCCAAAAAGGAGGTTGAAGCCTTAGGGTGGGACTACATCGACATCATCCTTTTCACGGGTGATGCCTTTGTGGACCACCCTTCTTTCGGCACGGCCTGCATCGCCCGCTGGCTCCAGCATTTCGGCTACAGGGTGGCCGTCGTGCCGCAACCCAACTGGAGGGATGACCTAAGGGATTTCAAGAAGCTGGGCGCTCCGAGGCTTTATTTCGGAGTGAACGCCGGGGCGATGGATTCGATGGTGAACCACTACACCGCCGGCAAGCGTCTCCGCCACGACGACGCCTACACGCCGGAAGGCAAGGCCGGACAGAGGCCGGATTATGCGGTCAGCGTCTACACGAACATATTAAAGGATCTTTATCCCGATGTGCCGGTCGTCATCGGCGGTGTCGAGGCTTCGCTGCGCCGTCTTACTCACTATGACTACTGGAAGGATGAGCTCGTTCCATCTATTCTCAAATGGTGCAAGGCTGACTATCTCTGTTACGGGATGGGGGAGAAGCCGATGATCGAGCTGACGAGAGCCATAGAGGCACAGAGGAATATTCATGAGATCCATAAGATCCCGCAGATCGCCTTTCTGATGAGCGGGAAATGGAAGGTCAAGGAACCGTTGGTGCTCCATTCGTTCGAGGAGTGCAAACGGGACAAAAAAGCGTTCGCCGAGAACTTTCATCTGATTGAGACTCATGCTAATATGATGCATCCTGCGACGATCATCGAACCTGTCGGAAACGGCTACGTGCAGATCAATCCGCCATATTCACCGTCCACGACCGAGGAGATGGATTCGTTCTGGGACCTGCCTTTCACCAAGTTGCCGCATCCGCGCTACAAGGGGAAGAGGATTCCGGCCTATGACATGATCAAGGATTCCATCATCACTCACCGAGGGTGCTTCGGAGGATGTAATTTCTGCACCATCGCCGCGCATCAGGGCAAGTTCATACAGTCCCGTTCGCAGGCTTCGATTCTGGCAGAGGTTAAGAAATTGGCCAGGATGCCGGGCTTTGCCGGGAATATCTCCGACCTTGGCGCCCCGACCGCCAACATGTACGGAATGAGGGGAAAAAATCCGGATCTCTGCGACAAATGCCGAAGGAAATCGTGCCTCTTTCCAGCTCCCTGTCCGAACATGAACCGGTCTCACAAACAAATACTTGAGCTTTATCGCAAGGTGGATGCTGTGCCGGGTATCCGTCATTCCTACATCGGAAGCGGCATCCGCTACGACCTCTTCCTCGATGAGAAGGGTTTTGTGGACGAGACATCCAAGCCTTATCTCAAGACTTTGATTCTTGACCACACATCCGGGCGTATGAAAGTCGCTCCGGAACACACGGAGGACAAGGTTCTTCAGTACATCGCCAAGCCTTCGTTCAAACTGTTCGAGAGACTCCGCTATGAGTTTGACAAAATCTGCGCGCAGAATGGCCGCCGCACCGGCATCGTTCCGTACTTCATCTCCTCCCACCCGGGCTGCACGATGAAGGACATGGAGAATCTGTCGAAGAATCCGGCTTTGAAAGGAATATACATGGATCAGGTGCAGGATTTCACCCCTACTCCGATGACCACATCTTCTGTCATGTACTACACCGGAATCGATCCCCGAAACATGAGACCGGTGTTCGTAGAGCGCGATCCGGAGAAGAAGAAGAGGCAGAAATCATTTTTTTTCAGAAAATAGTTTGCCGATTGCTTCTCAATTCGGAAAAATGTCTTAATATTGCACCCGAAAACGATGCGGTCGCTTAATTTCCGGTGTTTTGCGGGAAGGCTGGCCGGATGGATGGGCAGTCATCAGTGGTTTTGATTGTTTTCGTGATGTGTGAGTAATTGCCTGCTCACGTAATTGATAAGAACTTTTTTATTTGGTTTATAAATGAGTATGGCTCCAGATCAGAAGAAAAGACACGTGGTAAGCTACGAGAACATGTCCGAAGCGCTTGCCGCCGCGTTCAATGAAAAATATCCAAGAGGGTTCAGTGACTATCTTCCTGACTTAATAAAGTATCCGAAACCAGACGGCACGTCGTTCTATGCCGTGACCGTGGAGACTGATGACTCCATCAATTTGGTGAAGATCAAAGTCAAGACAGACGACGCAGAGGCTCTTGAGCGCTGGATTGAGGGAGAGGAGGATGCCGAGAATGAGGATGTGGCCGGATCTTCAGCTGACGCTCCTGCCGAGACAGCTCTTCCGGACGACAACATCTCCCAGTACGGTGGCGACGACGACTCCACCGAGTAACCCGATAACCCTTCCCCAGATTAACCCCTATCCCCCATAATGGCCTGAGTCCCTTCGGATTTCAGGCCATATTTTTTTCCACCATCCCACCATCCCACCATCCCACCATCCCACCATCCCACCATCCC
>UQUJ01000078.1 GCA_900544195.1 uncultured Alistipes sp.
GTAAGATTGCCGTATGGGGCATTCGGGATGCCGATTTGTGGCATGTGTAAGATTGCCGTATGGGGCATTCGGGATGCCGATTTGTGGCATGTGTAAGATTGCCGTATGGGGCATTCGGGATGCCGATTTGTGGCATGTGTAAGATTGCCGTATGGGGCATTCGGGATGCCGATTTGTGGCATGTGTAAGATTGCCGTATGGGGCATTCGGGATGCCGATTTGTGGCATGTGTAAGATTGTCGTATGGGGCATTCGGGATGTCGAATAATTTGAGTAAATTTGTAGGTTGTACGGTTCGTTGGGCGGACGGGTTGTACGGTTCGTTGAGCGGACGGACTGTACGGCAATGAAAAGACAATGGAAATATAAATAAATTAAGATATTATGGCACAGGATTACAGCGAGAACGCCAGGAAATGGCTGGAAGGGGATTTCGATCAGGAAACCAAGATGAAGGTGCTGGAACTGCGGAACAATGATCCGGCAGGGTTCGAGGACGCTTTCTACAAGACTTTGGAATTCGGCACCGGTGGCCTGAGGGGTATCATGGGGGTCGGGACCAACAGGATGAACAAATATACCGTCGGGATGGCTACCCAGGGGCTGGCCAACTATATTCTTAAGAAGGTGTCCGGGGATGACATCCGCGTCTGCATTTCCTACGACAGCCGCAACAACTCCAAAATGTTCGCCAAGATCGCCGCTGACATATTCTGCGCCAACGGATTGCACGTGTTCATATTCGATAACCTACGCCCTACGCCGGAGTTGAGCTACTCCATCCGCAAGATGGGCGCGGTCGCTGGTGTGATGGTCACGGCCTCGCACAATCCTAAGGAATATAACGGGTACAAGGTCTATTGGTCTGACGGGGCGCAGATCACCGCGCCGGTGGACCGGGAGATCATCGACGAGGTAAACAGGATCACTGACCCTTCCCAAGTGATGTTCGAGAAAAGGGAACATTGCGGAGAGGTAGAGCTGATGGGCAAGGCTATGGACGATGCTTACATCTCTGACATTCTTTCTCTTACCCTCAGCCCTGAAGCCCGCGAGAAGCACAAGGACTTGAAGATTGTCTATACCCCGCTTCACGGAGCCGGGGTCCGCATCGTGCCTGAGGCTTTGAAACGCCTTGGCTTCGAGAATGTTATCCACGTGCCGGATCAGGATGTGAGTGATGGCGACTTCCCGACAGTTGTCTCTCCGAATCCTGAGGAGCCGGCTGCAATGAAAATGGCTCTTGAGATGGCCGACAAGAAGGGTGCGGACATCGTGATGGCCTCTGACCCTGACGCTGACCGCCTCGGAATCGCGGTTCGTGACAACGACGGCAAGATGGTTCAACTGAACGGCAACCAGACGGGCTCCATTCTGACATATTACATTCTTACCCGTTGGAAGGAACTCGGCAAGCTGGATTCCACAAAGTACATCGCCAAGACCATCGTCACGACTGAGCTGATCGCCGAGATCGGCCGCAGTTTCGGCGTGAAGTGCTACGACGTGCTGACCGGTTTCAAGTACATCGAGGAAATCGTGCGTGAGAACGAGGGCAAGGGCGAGTTCATCTGCGGCGGCGAGGAGAGCTACGGGTTCAATGTCGGCGAGTTTGTTCGCGACAAGGATGCTCCGGTTGCCTGCATAATGGTCGCTGAGTGCGCCGCCTGGGCCGCCGATCAGGGACTGACCCTCTACCAGCTGCTCCAGAGGATTTATTCTGAATATGGCTACCGCAAGGAATCGCTTGTCTCTTTGGTGCGCAAGGGTAAGACCGGCGCTGAGGAGATCCAGAAGATCATGGCAGACTTGAGGCAGAACCCTCCGGCAGAGATTGTCGGCTCGAAGGTCATCAAGGTCATCGACTACAACGAGCCGGAGAAGACCGGACTTCAGAAGTCGAACGTACTCCAGTTCTTCAACGAGGCCGGCGACATCGTCTCTGTCCGTCCTTCCGGAACCGAGCCGAAGATCAAGTTCTACTTCGGAGCCAAGGGACTGGACGCTGATGCAAAACTTAAGGCTCTTGAGGCTCAGTTCATCAGTTAGGCGACTTTTTTGGCGATAGGCCAGCCCGGTCACTGAGCGTGCCGGAATGATACCTTGAAAAGTCGTGGCACCTATTGTCTTGATAATGGTGTGAATAGATGTTTACCTATAGTGGAAATGAATCATAGGTGATAACGTAAAGATTTTATGCTCAATAATTTATCTGCCACGGGGAAATTCACTATCCGTGATGCCCGGCCGTCAGACGGCGAGTTCATCGCAAGAAATGTCCTTGCGGCGATGGGGTATGAGGTTTTCAATGTGGATGCCGACTCTGCGATCGAGTTCGGCTCCACATCTTTGAATGTCAAGGATGCCGTCAAGCTCGTCGGAGAGATTTGCGCCAGACCCGACACGTTATATTCATACGCCAGAACGAGGATCGCATGCGTGGAAGGCAATGCAGTGGGATCGCTGACGGCATATTCAGGAGATGACTATCTGTCGCTGCGCGAGCTGACGTGGGGACTCCTGAACTCTATGTTCGAGGGTGGCGCTCCGTCAGAGGATGAAGATCCGACGCGGTCTGCGGCTTGTTTTCCGTCCGTAGAGGTCTCAAATGGTACGCGTGATCATGAAAGCGCGGGGGAGGACATCCTTGTTACGGAGCCGGAGTGTCTGCCAGGCGAGTTCTATCTCGATAGTATGGCTGTACTCCCCGAGTTCCGCCGGATGGCCTTTGAATATGCCGGCGCGACCGACCGCATAGGCCACCTGCTGATGCTCGACGGCATTGAGGAAGGCCGCAGGAAAGGCTTTCCACGCATCAGCCTGATTGTTGACAAGTCCAAGCCCCGCCTCTTCACCTACTATTCCGCCCTTGGCTTCCGCCCCGACGGAGAGATCCTCTTTTTCGGCCATCTTTATGACCGGATGATCAAGGTGTTAGACTGAGAAATGAATGGTGGTTGGCAATTGTTGATTGCCGGAGGGGTGGAGTCCTATTGATTGATAGGAGGAGACTGTCTTAAAAGTAAAAGTACCCCCTGCGAGGATTGAGAATTCGTTGTCGCCCCTGTAGTGGGGTACAGACTTTTCAACTCTCGCCGAGACTTTTCAGACAGTCTGGGGGGGTGGAGTCCTATTGATTGATTATGAGGGAATTGTGGTATCCTGCTATCTCGAATTAGAGGGTAGGATTTTGTAATTTGTTAATAATGAGATATTTGGCAATAATGTCTCGAGAGTGGCTCAAAAAAGGGAAGTACATGCTCAAAAAAAGGGAAGTACCGTATGTACTTCCCCTTTTTTTTTGAGCCACTCATCAGGCTCGAACTGACGACCTGCGCGTTACGAATGCGCTGCTCTACCGACTGAGCTAAAGTGGCTTGCTGCATTTCACGTGGAAATGGACTGCAAAGATAAGTAAAAATTTTTAACTTTGCACCATGTATTCAGACATTATCATCATTGGTGGCGGAGCGGCAGGACTTATGGCCGCTTACGGTGCCACGAAGGCTCTTCCGCTTGGAAGTCCGGCACGCATTACGGTTCTGGAGAAGATGCCACGTCCGGGCAGGAAGATATTGTTCACGGGCAAGGGACGCTGCAACTTCACGAACCTCAAGGACTGGAACGAGTTCTCGCAGCATATTCGCACGAATCCTAATTTCGTGAAGCCGGCGTTCTATAACTTCACTCCGGAAAATACCATTGATTTCCTTGAAAGCAATGGTTTGGAGACCGTTGTCGAGAGGGGAGACAGGGCCTTCCCATATTCACACAGGGCATCCGATGTGCTGGACACCATCGTTGAGGTGGTGCTGCGCCATGGGGTGACACTGCTTACGGATCGTGAGGTGAAAGACATCCTGCCGGGATTTTCGATCCGATGCGCTGATGGTGAGACGTTTGAATGCTCGAAGCTGATCATCGCGACCGGAGGGCTTTCCTATCCTGGAACCGGCTCGACCGGTGACGGTTACAAATGGGCTAAGTTTTTCGGCCACAATGTCACACCTTGTTTTCCGTCTCTGACAGCCCTCGTTCCTAAGGGTTATAAAATTATCGACAGACCGGAGACAGACCTGAAGGGACATATTCACAGGGAGACACCGATGACTGGAAGTGGAGAGGCGCTGAAGGGCGCCAAGTTGAAGAATGTCAGCCTTACCGTCACGTTTGACGGCTCGAAGTCCGAGACGGAGTTCGGAGACGTGGACTTCACTGACGGAGGAATTGAGGGACCGATCGGATTTCAGGTCAGCCGCAAGTGCGTGAAAGCCTTGATGAATGGTGGTAAGGTGGCGTTTTCGCTTGATCTGAAGCCAGGTGTCTCACTGGAAGAACTGACAGACAGGATCAAGACTCTGTGGAACGAGATCAAGAACGACCCCCGCACCCGCCAATGGAAGGATGGACGCGGGCTGAACGGCAAGGAGATGTATAGAATCCTGCTCGGCAAACTGATGCCGTGGGAACTGATCCCGGGATTTCAGGCGTGGAATCCTGACATCATGAAGATTGATCTTAAGAAGTCTGAATATGCTGACGGGCGCTCCGGCGCTTCTACGGGTCCGGCGTCCCGTTATGCCAATCTGTCGAATCGTTATGACAGGTCGCAGAGTTGGTCGAAAGGCCCGAACCATCGTTCCAACCGTCAGCCAAGACGTTATTACGACATTGATCTTGATCTGTTGGCCAAGACATTGAAGGACTGGAAGTTCGAGATAATCGGTTTTGTGGGTTACGAGCGTTGTGTCATCACTGCCGGTGGCATCTCGACCGACGAGGTGATGCCGAAGACGATGGAGTCACGTCTCAAACCTGGCCTCTACCTTTGCGGTGAGGTTCTTGACATGGACTGCGACACCGGCGGCTACAATCTCCAGTGCGCCTTCTCCACCGGCTACCTTGCCGGCGAGTCCGCGGCCAAGTCTCTGAATATTCCTGGACAGCATTAGGTCCCGATGATAGTGCGTTCCCCTAATTTTTTCGCCGTGGAGGCTAACTTCTTATTAATCAGTTAAAAACCATACTCTCCTCCCCGTTGGAACGGACAGGAGGAGGGTGTGCTATATATTTGATAATAAATACATTATCCTCCATGCCGTTGGCCCAGCTCCCCTCCACAGACTGTCTGAGAAGTCTCGGCGAGAGTAGAGAAAGTCTGTACCCCTATACAGGGGCTACAACTAATTTTCAATCCTCACTGGGGGTACTTTTACTTTTAAGACAGTCTCCCTCGCCGGCGGCAAAAATACCTTACACACAGAGCCTGTATGTCAGGCAGTCTTGTCTCCACGGCTAATAAACTCCGGAGCCGAGCATCTCGTCATCTGAGGAGTACCAGGCGGCGAACTGGCCGTCGGAGATGCCGCGCTGAGGAGTGTCGAAGAGTATGAATATGCCGGCGGGCCTCTTGATCAGGAACGCGTCCTGGAGAGGCTGGCGGTAACGGATGCGGACCCGGTAGCGACGGATCTCACCGTCCGCCATCGCAAGGTCTGTCCTGATCCAATGAATATCTTGTGGCGCGATCCGTAGGCAGCAGCGTGACAGTCCCTTGTGAGTGTGACCCTCCCCGACGTAGATGATGTTCCGCGGAACATCCGTGGCGATCACAAAGATGGAGTCCTTGTGTCCTCCGATGTTGAGGCCTTTCCGCTGGCCGATCGTGTAGAACTGCGCGCCGTCGTGCCGTCCGACAATCTTTCCGAACGGATTCTCCTTGTACCGGGTCTTCTTGATGTGCTTTTTCCCGGCTCTGTAGGTTTCGGTCTCGAACTTGATGTCGTCGTACCAGATTGGTTCCGACAATCTCATCAGATCCTCATCGCTCAATTCCGCGATCTTGTTCACATCGAACTCGTTCCGATGTGATAACCGTTCGGTTGGAGTGGAAGTGGCTCCGGACCCGTGGCCGCCCGTGGCCTCGTGAACGTGTGGATCGCCGCAGGCGAGACGGGATTGAGAGGGAAGCGCGGAAGCTTCGGAGCCATATTCACTCCAATCGGTCTTTCCCGTAGATTTGGTCACTTCGACAGGTTCAGTGACCGAAAGAGATTGTGGTTGCTGAACTTGCGGGGGACTGAGTTTGTCGGAGTGTCGAGGCGTAGCAGGTTCAGTGACCGGACTGTTATTGTCAGTGACCCGCCGGTTGTTGAACGGTTTCCCGCCGGAATCCTCGGAGGTATATTCAGTGATCATCATCGGCTCGCCGGGAGTCTCCAGCAGTGAGGCGAGGGTGTCGTGGACGAAGCGATACTGCTCACTTTGAGCGTAGTAGGCATCATAAACCTCCACCACGTTCCCCTCCGCGGGCTTGAGTTTCTGCTGGAGGAATGTAGGAAGGTCAACCTTGCCGACGAAGCATATTCCTTGGGAATCCTTCTTGTCGGCTGACGGCAGATCCGCCTCACGAGCGATCTCTCTGACCTCCGGCTTGGTAAGGTTCCCGATAGGGAAGAGCGCCTTGCCGAGCTGCTCCTGAGTGAGCTGGCAAAGGAAATAGCTCTGATCCTTGTTCGGATCCACTCCTTCCAGAATCCTCCACTGAGGCAGTCCGTCAATCACAACCTGCTTTCCCTCGGCGTCCATCAGCGGAGCCCTGCGGCAATAGTGCCCTGTCGCCACCATGTCGGCTCCGAGTTTCTGAGCGGCCTTGAGGAAAGCGTCGAACTTTATCTCGCGGTTGCACAGCACGTCCGGGTTCGGGGTGCGGCCGGCGGAATATTCATTGAACATGTAGTCCACCACCCTCTGGCGGTACTCCTTTGAGAGATCGACAAAATAGAACGGGATGCCGATCTTCCGCGCGACCAATTCCGCCACGAAGCGATCCTCCTCCCATTCGCAGTCGCCGTGCAGCGTCGCGTCCGCGTCGTGCCAGTTCTGCATGAACATGGCAAACACGTCATAACCCTGCCGCTTCAGCAGCAGAGCGGCGACACTGGAGTCAACTCCTCCCGAGAGGCCTACACAGATTTTCATAAAGTAACCTCATCTCCGGCAAGCCGGCGGCCGCTTGCCAATAAACGCTTGCCCGTTAAAAAAAGTGACTGCCCGCCATGGGTCACCTGCGATGCCTTCGCAGCAAGCGGTGGAATGCCCTCGCGCAAAGGTGAGTGCAAATTTACTCAAATGCTTGAATATGCACAATTTTTGCTAACTTTGAAAACTTATGTATAAAGACCACTGAATATGAGAACAGTAAAACTGGACATCAACTATACTGAATATTCCTCCATCGATGAGATGGAACCTCAAGACATAGAACTCGTGAATGCCGCGATCGAGGCGCGGAGGGGTTCTTACGCACCGTATTCCACATTCAATGTCGGAGCCGCTCTTCGTCTGGAAGACGGCACTATCGTGAAGGGTGCCAATCAGGAGAACGCGGCCTATCCGTCGGGACTTTGTGCAGAGAGGACCGCGATGTTCGCCGCCAGCGCCAACAACCCGGGCAAGGCTATGCTTTCACTCGCCATTGTCGGTGGCTTCAACGGCACGCTGAGCGAGACTCCATGCTCGCCTTGCGGCGCATGCCGTCAGGTGATGGCCGAGTACCAGACTTTGTCCGGCCATGCGATGAGCGTGATCATGTACGGAACGAAGAAAACGTGGAAATTTGACAAAGTGGACGACATCCTGCCATTCATTTTTGACAGTTTCAACGAAAAGTAGTATATTTGCAGTCAGGGAAAGTCGTACACGACCAGCTCCCTCTGAATTCCCCCAGGGTCGGAAGGCAGCAAGGGTAGGAGGTCGTAGCGGTGCGATGTACTAAGCTTTCCCTTTTTTTTGTGCTCTTTTTTGAATATCCCGGATCCCGCTCCCGGCGCTTCGGCGGGCTCGGTTATCGGCGAACCCAGTAGCCGACAGGCTCCTGGAAGGAGCAGGCTCGGCGGCTGGCCGGGTCAGAGAGTCTGTTGTCGAAGTACCGAACCGCGGAAGGTTTAGATCACGCGCATCTTGGCGTATTTCAGGAGCAGGAGTTTCTCGCCGTAGGAGTCGAAGGCGATCCTGGCCTTGAGGTCGGGGGCGGCGCCGGTGATCTCAAGGATCTTGCCTGGGCCGAAACGGTTGTGCTCGATCCGCTGGCCGGTCTTGAAGTCGGTCATCGGAGCCGGGACAAAGTCGGCGTCGGAGGTCTTCGGAGGGAGAGGACGGTTGCGCAGGGCCTCGATCCTGGAGGCTGTCGGGTTGGCCGCAGAGGTCTGCTTGCTCTCGTACCTGACACTGCCGGAAGAACCGTAGGGATTGCCTCCGCCCATTCCGAATCTGTTGGCAGGGCGGCCATTGCCTCCGGAGTACCTGCCTGAGCCTGTGCCATGGCTGCCGCCGAGCCTGCCTGAACCTCCGCCGTAATCGCCGCTAAACCTGCCTGAGCCTGTGCCATGGCTGCCGCTGAACCTGCCTGAACCTCCGCCTGAGAAGCGGTCGGAGCCATGACCGGAACCGAATCCGCGCGAGCCGAAGCCACCGAAGCCAGGAAAGTCGTCATCGGTGGTGGAATCCGCGAAGTCGTCATTCCTCAGAGGATTGGCGACATATTCAGAATCAATCTCTTTGATGAAGCGGCTCGGGGAGTTGGACTCGTGCTTGCCGTTGCGCATCCTGGTGTTGGCGAACGAGAGGCAGACGGCCTTCTTGGCGCGCGTCATCGCAACGTAGAAAAGGCGGCGCTCCTCCTCGATGTCGGCAGGGGAGGCCAGCATGCCTCCGGTCGGGAACAGATTCTCCTCCAGGCCGGCCACATAGACATAGGGGAACTCAAGACCTTTGGCCGAGTGCACCGTCATAAGGGCGATCTTGTTGTTGGTGTCCTCCTCGTCCTCCACGTCCACATTGGAAAGCAGGGAGATGTTCTCCAGGAAATCTCCCAACGTGAACACAGGGTAACTGACCTCCGTGTCCTCCTCGGCCTCTCCCTCGACGATGAGGTCGCGGAGATATTCATCCCTCCTTTCCTCGATGAAATGGGTGACACTGTTGATGAGTTCCTCGATGTTGGAGGCCCTGGACTGAGCCTCGATGGACGGGTCGTTCTTGTGGAAGGCGTACAGGCCGCAGGCGTTGGAGATGCCCGTGGCAAGCTCGTCGGCGTTGGTCGAGGCCACCTTCGACGCGAATCCGTCGATCATCTCACAGAATGAGCGGATCTTCGCGACGGCGGCCTGCTTGAGGCCGAACTCGGCGAACCTTTCTGAATATGCCGCCTTGAACAGCGAGCATTTCAGGTCGAAAGCCAAGGCTCCCAGGGCGTTGAGCGATGTCTCGCCGATGCCCCTGGACGGGGTGTTCACTATCCTCTTGAAGGACTCGTCGTCGTTGACGTTCACGACCAGTTTCAGGTAGGCCATCATGTCCTTGACCTCGGCTCTGTCGAAGAAGGAGTTGCCGGAGTAGATCATGTAGGGAAGGTTCCTCTTCCTCAAAGCCTCCTCCAAGGCCCTTGACTGGGAGTTCGTCCTGTAGAGGATGGCGAAATCCTGGTACCGGGCATGGTCGGACTGCATCCTCTCCACAATCCCGGAGGCGATGGCGACGGCCTCGTCCTGCTCCGACCAGCTTTTCAGCAGTCGGATCTTCTCACCTTCCTCGCCGACGGCCACACATGTTTTCGGGATTCTGTTCTCATTCTTGGCTATCAATGAGTTGGCGGCGTTCACGATGTTGGCCGTCGAGCGATAGTTCCTCTCAAGTCGGAAGATCTGACTCTCGGGGAAGTCCTTTTTGAAATTAAGAATATTCTCGATCTTGGCTCCGCGGAAGGCGTAGATGGACTGCGAGTCGTCACCGACCACACAGAGGTTGCGGTGCCTCTCGGTCAACTTCTTCAGGATCAGGTACTGTGCGAAGTTCGTGTCCTGGTACTCGTCCACGAGAATGTAGTCAAAGCGGGCGGCGATGGCCTCCTTCGCCTCGGGAAAGTCCCGAAGCAGGATGTTCATGTTCAGTAATATGTCGTCGAAGTCCATCACTCCCGAGTTCTTGCACTTCTCGGCGTAGCGGGAGTAGATGTCGCATATTCTTGGCTTGCGTGCGTGGGTGTCGTTGATGATCGCCTGCTGGTTGTTCCGATAGGCGGCGGCGGTGATGAGGTTGTTCTTGGCCATGGATATTCTTGAAAGGACATCCTTCGGCTTGTAAACCTTGTCATCCAGCCCGAGTTCCTTTATGCAGGCCTTTATGCCGCTCACCGAATCGCTGGTGTCGTAGATGGTGAAAGTGGAAGGGTAGCCGAGCAAGGCGGCATATTCCCTTAGAAATCTTATGAATATGGAGTGGAAAGTCCCCATGTAGAGCCTTCTGGCCTTCCTTTCCCCGACCATCACGGCGATTCTTTCCTTCATCTCGCTGGCCGCCTTCTTCGTGAAGGTCAATGCCATGATCCTCGCCGGATCACATCCCCTCTCAAGAATGTAGGCGATCCTGCTCGTCAACACCCTTGTCTTCCCGGATCCCGCACCAGCCACAATAAGCACCGGTCCGTCCACACTGCCGACCGCCTTCTTCTGCTCGGCGTTCAGCCCTTCAAAAATAGCGCTTTCTTTCTTTTCCATAACGGGTACGAAATTACGGAAAATTTCCCAATAGTAAGTACTAAGTAATCCTTAAATATGAAGCCTGCGCCAAGGGATGTCTTTCCGCCGGCATAGCGCCGTTTGTCATTATCATTACAGATGGCCGGAAGTTTTAATTATTTTAGAGGTCTTCAGAATTGGCCAGATAACCTCGGATATTTGAGAAACACATGTCTGGCGGCGCAGGAAATAATTATGCTGAATGTGAAAAAAGAGATATATTTGGTGAAAAATAGAGGAGTATGTACATGAGAAGATCTGATTTGTTGACTTGCGTGGTGGCGACATTGATGTCACTGATGCTGGCAGGGTGCCACAGAAGGCCTTTGACGATGATTGTGGGTACGTACACTGACGATTGTGCGAGCAGAGGTGTTTACAGCTACTTTTTTGATCAGGAGAAAGGTATCCCGGTCGGCGATAAAGGTGAAGATAGGTTTGTGGAGGCTCCAGGTGCATTAGGTCTGGTCGAGATGAGGAATCCGTCTTATCTGACGTTGTCCGCTGACGGGAATTATGTCTATGCGGTGAGTGAGGTCGGCGACAGTTCTGCTTCGGCTGTCACGTTACGGCTTGACAGGAAAACTGGTGCGATGCAGTTGTTGGGCAGTGAACTGACTGACGGAAAGGATCCGTGCTACATTTCGACAAATGGCAAGGTCGTGATGACCGCCAACTACTCGTCCGGGAGTGTCACAGAGTTCCCTGTCGGCGATGACGGTGTCCTGCGGCCTCACGATTTCCTTTACGAGACAGGTTTAGGTGGCCCGGACAGCACACGCCAGGGTCTTCCTCATGCACATTGCGCACAGTTCAACGCCGCAGGAACAGAACTGTATGTTTCAGAGTTCAGCGCGGATGTCGTGGCAAGATACGATGTGGCTACCAGGCAGTGCAAACGCATTCAACTGCCGTCGGATTTCGGTCCAAGGCACATAATCCTTAATTATGGTGAAGACAAAGCATATGTCTTAGGGGAATTGTCGGGGAGGATCGCTGTCATTGACACAGAATCCGATAGTGTCATCCAGACCGTGTGCGCTGACACTGTCCACGCCAGAGGCAGCGCTGACATTCATCTTTCTCCCGACGGGAAATACCTCTATGCCAGCAACAGACTTCAGAATGACGGAATCGCGATATTTAAGGTCAATGCTGAAGGAACATTGACTTATGCCTGCTACCAGAGCACAGGTGTCCACCCAAGGAACTTCAACATCACTCCGAACGGAAAGTTCCTTCTGGTCGCTTGCCGTGACAGTGGCTGCATCCAGATTTTCAGACGCGACCTCAGAACGGGTCTTCTTTCTGACACCGGGCGCACCATCGTCCTTGACAAACCCGTCTGCATCGTGTTTGTTTAAACAGTATCGCCAGGAGTGTAAAAGCTGATGCTCACGGAGGTAATGCTAAGTAACCTTCAAAAAATAACCTGCATCATCTTAAGGAATCTTTTCGGTTTATGTCTCTTTTCTCATCAGTCTTGTGCCACCGGCACACTCCTTCTTCGAAAATAGATCTATCCTCGAAAATATTCTCTTAATCTGAGGCAACTTATTTTTTTCATGTTACTAAGAAGCTGTTTTGAATTGTTTGTCTGAAGTTTTTTTTCACCTCAAAGAACATTTCAGACAATGAGTCCACTTGAAAAAGTCATTTTTGAAAAAACATGTGCCTCGCAGATACTTCTGTAAGGGGAAAAAGTGGCAAATGGCACTTTTTCAAGTGGGTTCATTGTTTATTATGACGTATTTCACAAACCGCCGGGTTTAATAATAGCAGGGCGCGCTGTCTGCCATAGCGCAAATAAAGCCGGATGAGTATGAATGGTTTTACCCAGTCATCTTATCCGGCCTTTCCGTGTATGGTGAAGACCCTCCGATGAGGATTACAAAACTCCTCTTCGATTAATTTTCTTTTTATTAACATACCGGCAGCGGGTACAGATCCTATGGGCAGCCAGCGCGCAAGGCTGCAAGATGGGTTTTGTGACCGTCAAGGTTGCAAAACGATGGGAACGGATATTGGGATTGGCTGATATTCGAGATTTGAGTGTTGGACTGTTGCAATTGTCGGGAACGGTTATCGGCTATGTAGGTGTCTGTGGCGCTGTTCGCTGCTCCTTACGCAATGAAGAAACCTGTAATGTGGAACAAGCATCTTGGCTGCATGGCCTTCGGGTGACTATGGCCGTTCCTGCCAATTACAAGACGATAGCGATGAACAGTGCGCGTGTTCTATGGGTGCTGCCCTCTCCTAAGTGTGCGGACATATTCATGATTCCTATGAATGTCTGTTTTCCATTAAGGTTTTATTAGGGTTTTGCGGAAACTTGGAAGCTGTTTTGAATTGTTTGTTTGAAGATTTTTTCACCTCAAAGAACATTTCAGACAAGGAGTCCACTTGAAAGTCTTTTTTTTGAAAAATATGTGCCACACAGGTACTTCCAACGGGGGTAAAA
>UQUJ01000079.1 GCA_900544195.1 uncultured Alistipes sp.
GTTTGCACAGGGTTTGCACAAGGCACAAAAAAACAAAACAGCAGAGCCGTTCTATGATGTTCAGGGTGATTCTATGTATGAGTCCACTTGAAAAAGTACCATTCGCCACTTTTTACCCCAGTTGGAAGTACCTGTGTGGCACATATTTTTCAAAAAAAGACTTTTTCAAGTGGATTCATGTATTCAATTTTATCGATTGAAGCAACTTATTATTTTCATGTTCCTAAAGGACAACTTTGAAGCTGCTTTGATTTGTTTGTTTGAAGATTATTTCACCCCAAAAGAACATTTCAAACAAATCAAAACAGCTTCTTTATTCTTTACATAAAATTTGATAATTTTGCCGTATGAAACTACCTGACATCATCATAGCCATCGACGGCTATTCATCGACAGGCAAGAGCACGCTTGCCAGACTGATAGCGGAACACTTCGGATTCCTTTATCTGGACTCCGGGGCTCTCTACCGTGGAGTTACCTTGTACGCCCTTGAGAAAGGGTTCATCGGGAAGGACGGAGCCATTGACGAAGCCGCCCTCAAGGCTGCACTACCGGATTTGGGGCTGGATTTCAAGACGGGGGGCACATTCATAGGAGACCGGTGCATAGAGAAGGAAATCCGCACGCTGGAGGTGTCCGGCCACGTCAGCCCGGTCTCGGCAATCCCGTTTGTCAGGGAATATGTCGATGAGCGTCTGCACGCTTTCGGACAGAGGAAAAGGGTTGTTATGGACGGCAGGGACATCGGCACGACAGTGTTCCCAGAGGCCGAGGTAAAGATATTCATGACCGCCAGCGACGAGGTCAGGGCAAAAAGGCGCTTCGACGAGCTTAAGGCCAAAGGTCTGGAGCCGTGCATGGAAGATGTGATGAAGAACCTTCTGGAGCGGGACTACATCGACTCGCACCGTGAGGTTTCCCCTCTTTCCAGAGCAGCTGACGCTTTCGTGCTGGACAACTCAGACATGAACCTGCACGAGGAACTTGTCTGGTTCCAAGGACTTGCGCAGGGACGCTTCGGGATTCTTGAATAGGGGCATGAACCTTCAGGTTGAGATAGAGAGACACTCCGGCTTCTGCGGCGGTGTCATCCGGGCGATCAGCCGTGCCGAGAAGTTTCTGGAGGACTTTCCGGGGAAGACGTTATACTCCCTCGGCGATATTGTGCACAATGAGGCGGAACTCCAGAGGCTCGGAGGGAAAGGCCTCGTCACAATCGACAAGGAAGGGCTTATGAATATTCCCGACCCTTCTTCTGAGACGCTTCTCATCAGGGCGCACGGCGAGCCGCCGCAGACATATTCATTGGCATGCGAACTTGGTTTGACGGTCATAGACTGCACCTGTCCGGTGGTGCTGAAACTGCAAAAGAGCATCAGGGAGGCCTACGAGAGGGTCAAGCCCGCCGGAGGACAGATCGTCATATTCGGGAAAATCGGGCACGCCGAGGTGCTTGGTCTGCTTGGGCAAGTCAGCGGCGACGCGGTGGTGATTGAGAATATGCCGATGCTGCTTTCCGCCCTTGAGGACGGTTCTATCCGGACAGACCGGCCGCTGGAGATATTCTCGCAGACCACCAAGAGTCCGGTGGAATATTCCGAGATCTGCAAAGTGCTTTCGGAGTCGCTTCGGCACTTCGATCGATCGGACGGTGAGCCTGCCGAACCGTCTGGACAGGCGCTTCGACAGGCTCAGCGACCGCTAAGATCTGAGACTTGCGGTAGAGAAGCGGTACCTGCTCCGACCAGCCTGACGGTTCACAACACCATCTGCTCACAGGTCGCATCCCGGCACGAAGAACTGACCGAATTCGCCCTTCAACACGATGTAATCATCTTTGTGTCAGGGCTCTCCAGCTCCAACGGGAAAGTACTTTTCGACCTTTGCAAGTCCCGGAATCCGCGCACCTACCATATTTCCGATCCATCGGAATTAGTCCCCGGCTGGTTCTCGGACGGCGACAAGGTCGGCATCTGCGGCGCCACCTCCACCCCCGGCTGGCTGCTGAGGCAGGTGGCGGATGCAATCACTTGTCTCTGAACCTCGTCGAAGCGGCATGGTCGCCTACCTTTATGCCGATGACGCCGGACGGATGCAATCACTTGTCTCTGAACCTCGTCGAAGCGGCATGGTCATCTACCTTTATGCCGATGACGGCGGACGGATGCAATCACTTGTCTCTGAACCCCGTCGAAGCGGCTGCAGGCCGCCACTAAACGAGGCGGCCAATCCATGATGGCGGCACGTCGGTGAAAGAATATTTGCAGGAATATCCACAAATAGTTAACTTTGCGGTCGAAATGATTGCGCATCAATCTTTTGAAATCTGAATCAGAAAGATTGCTTAAGTTGAGGCCCGGTTTTTAACGGTTAACAAATTCATTACATATTTTATGGCAACAACAGCAGATTTTAAGAACGGCCTTTATATCAGCTACAACGGCAAGCCTTGCCAAGTAGTCTATTTCCAGCACGTCAAGCCAGGAAAAGGCCCGGCATTCGTAAAGACAAAGCTTCGTAACCTTGAGAACGGAAGGATCCTTGAGAACACCTTCACGGCTGGTATGAAGATCGATGTCATCAACGTCGAGAGACGTCCTTACCAGTTCCTCTATTCTGACGAGGACGGATTCAACTTCATGCACGAGGAGACCTACGAGCAGATCCACCTGCCCCACGACGTTGTCGAGAACTCTGACCTCATGAAGGAAGGCCAGCACGTCGAGATGATGTTCGTCGTTGAACCAGAGGAGAAGTGCCTCACCTGCGAGCTTCCAACCTACGTTACCCTTGAGGTAACCTACACAGAACCAGCTGTGAAGGGCAACACAGCCTCCACCAGCGCATTGAAGGAGTGCACCCTTGAGACCGGAGCCAAGATCATGGTTCCTCTGTTCATCAATCAGGGCGACAAGATCACTGTCAACACCACCGACCGCTCCTACGGTCAGAGAGTGTAAGTGTCCGTGTCTGACCACACAGGCATCACGCTGAAACCCAATCTTGCATCACTTTGTGCAAGACTATAAAGGATCACCACCGCCAGACACAGAACACCAGCGCCGAAACCCAACCTTGCATCATTCAGTGCAAGACCATGTATTTCGCCGAAATCCAGTTCCGCGAACGAAGTTAAAATATCCGACAGAAGTTCTCTTGTATTTCGCCGAAATCTAGTTCCGCACCATTTTGCGCAAGAGTCTGTATTTCAGTAGATTGTTTCAAAACAAAATCGGATGGCCCGCATTTGAGCCGTCCGGTTTTGTTTTACTCACCTTGTCCCGAAGCCGCTTCACTCCCCCACAGACTGACTGAAAAGTCTCGGCGAGAGTTGAAACGTATGTACCCACCCCCTACTGGGGCAACAACGAGTTTTCTATCCTCGAAGGTGGTAATTATACTTTTAAGACACTCTTCCCCCACCAGGCTGTCTGAAAAGTCTCGGCTGAAAAGTCTCGGCGAGAGTTGAAACGTATGTACCCACCCCCTACTGGGGCGGCAACGAGTTTTCTATCCTCACTGGGGTGCCTTTACTTTTAGTAAGCGTTAAATAATAAGTTGGTAAAGAATTGGCGGTATTTTCGAGGATAGATGTCTTTTTGAAGGAGGAGTGTGCCGGTGGCACATGACTGAAGAGAAAAGACATCTAGACCGAAAAGACAATCAAAGATCACCAAGTTATTTTTTAAGGATAGCTTAAGACAGTCTCCCCCAAATGTGCTTGGAAACTTTTTGGGAAGAGAACATGAGGTTTCTGACACTGATTACTGAACACGGCTTCTGTAACAGAAACCGCCAAGGCCGCTTGCCAGAAAACCACAAGCACAAGAGGATGGTCTATAAAGAGGTGAGAGGCAGATTGATGTGGCTGACCCCCGCTTTCGGGGATAGGGTCAGGCACAGTGACCGGCTTCTGAACGTGGCCAAATGCGCATCTCTGTGCTTGCAGTTTGTAAAGTGGAGAATGGCACCTCCAAAAACCGGACATTGAGCATGAGGTTGCAGAACCAACAATTGCCGAAACTGTGGTTACAGTGCTTGTGACAGCATCGGAATCGCGGAACTGTCAAATGTGGAATCCTATGCCGAGAGCCACTGCTTTTTCAACAAAATAGTAATCTGTCATGTCCAAAAGACAAGCCTGCAGATGCACCAAAGGGTTGAGACACAACTTAGCCGTTGAATAATTGCGTCAACGGATAATAATCGCGACCTTTGCACAAGGAAAGAGACTACGGTTTTTTTGATGCGGCTCTCACAAAAAAAGAGACTATGGTTTTCTTGATGCGAATTTCACAAAAAAGAGACTACAGTTTTCTTGATGCGGCTTTCACAAAAAGAGACTACAGTTTTCTTGACGCGGCTTTCACAAAAAGAGACAACGGTTTTCTTGATGCGGCTCTCACAAAAAAGAGACTACAGTTTTCTTGATGCGGCTTTCACAAAAAAGAGAAGACGGTTTTCTTGATGCGGCTTTCACAAAAAGAGACTACGGTTTTCTTGACGCGGCTCTCGCAAAAAGAGACTACAGTTTTCTTGATGCGGCTTTCACAAAAAAGAGACTACAGTTTTCTTGATGCGGCTTTCACAAATATGTACAGTACTATGGCAAACTTCTATGATTACTATGTGTCGAACGACTCCGAGGAAAATGAAGGGCAGGCGAAAGCAGCCCGGATGGACTTCAAGACAAGGAGCCGGGATAAACGTTCAGAGAACGAGAGTCCCCTCGGCGAAAGTTCAGATGATGCCTATGGCGGAAGATCAGATGATGCCCACGGCAGCAGTATCAGGAGCGAGAAAAGAGTTCCTGTCAAAGTAGACAAAGGGCAGCCGGTCACGGCAGATAAAGGGTTTGAGGCAATCGAATGGAATGGATGTGCCGGAGGCAGATGCGGCAGTACCGGTGAATTGAGGGGGAATCCGGGAGGAGAATGGAACGGCAGGACAGACGGTGGAGGGTGGGCGGACAAGGCTGTGGATGACTGCTCCCATATATACTCAGACGGCACCTCAGTCAACAGTTTGTTCGACACAAGGCAGGAAAAGATAGCCGTCATGAATATGATCGCGATATTGGCATATTCATACAATGTGAAGATTCTGGTACAGCAGGTCATGACGACCCATGTGCATCTGATTGTGAGCGGTACGGCGTGGGATCGGGAACGTTTCGTGCGGGAGCTCAGAAGGCGGTTGATTCTTTGGGCGGCGGATAGGAAGCATAGTACCAACGCCACAATCATGGTGGGCAACGATGCCATAAGGAGCGAGCGCGAGTTGATGAACAAATTCATGTATGTCTATAGGAACGCGATAGTGGCAGGCTACCCTGGGATGCCATGGGAATATGTCGGAGGGCCGGGGAACATATTCTTTGCCGTTCATGAAATGAAAGGAGGTTGCCCTGTCAGCAAACTGACTGAAAGGGAGAAAAGAGCAACATTCCGCACGCGGGTGAAGATTCCTGATGAATGGAGGTTCAATGAGGAAGGCCTGATTCTCCCATGGTGCTATGTTGATGTGGCAAGAGTCGAACGATTGTTCAAATCGCCCAAAGTGTTCATCGCTTTTTTGAGCCAAAGCAAGAAGATAGAGTCGGAAATAGACATGGAATGTTCTCGTGAATATGTCCGAGTCTTCAGTGAGAGAGAATTGCGATCGGAATGCAAGGAATTGTTCTTGAATATGTTCGGAAAGGTTTCTGCGTCAAGGGCAAACCTTGAGGAAAGGCTTGCTGTCGCCCGGAAAGTTTGGGGCGACAAAAAAACTTTTTCGATTTCGTCCCTAAGCCGTGTCACTCTCGTACCCCAAAGTGTGCTTGAGACAATTTTTGGAAAGAAGTCGTGAGCGGATCCGTCACTGGATGCCGGACACATGAATCCTGTAACAGAAACCGTCACGGGCCACGGGTCACGGGTCACGAGTACGAGCCACAGGTCACAGGCAAGAGCCACAGGTCACGAACACGAGCCACGGGTCACGAGCACAAGCCACAGGTCACGAACACGAGCCACAGGTCACTGGCAAGAGCCACGGGTCACTGGCAAGAGCCACGGGTCACGAGCAAGAGCCACGGGACACGAGCAAAAGCCACAGGTCACGAACACGAGCCACGGGGCACTGGCAAGAGCTACAGGCCACGAGCACGAAAGGTAGGTCTGTAGAGGCGTGAGAGGCAGATTGATGTGGCTTACCCCCACTTTCGTGGATAGGGTCAAGCACAGTGACCGGCGTCTGAACGTGGCCAGAAGCACATCCCTGCACTCGTGGCTTGTGAAGAAAAGAATGCCGCCAACGCCAACTTCCCATTCTACGCCTTCACCTCGAAGAACTTGCGGCGGGCGTGAGCCGGCTCCGGCAGCCCGGAAGAATCTTCCCTTTCATCCCCGGGAAGTGTAAGCACACGATGCAGCACCGCTCCGATTACGACCGGAAGGCTGCCGTTGGCAACCGGCAGAAACCCTTCCGGAACGATTTCACGGGCATACTTCCGCTTCCACCAGAAGTACTGGTGCTCTGGAATGCCTTCCTCTTTCAACAGGGCCTTGATTGCTGTCCCTTTCTCCCGGGCCTCGCCCTGGATCTCTTCGATTTGTTCGCGTGTAAGCATGTCAGTTTATATTAGTGGTGCAAAGTTATATACCTCTTAATCAAACTGACAGTCGTACTTTATCGAATGCTTACCTCACGATGGACACCCTTGCCTTTGGCTATTTAATTCCCGCTATTAGGGCTTACTCGGGACTTGCACCTGTTAGACAATGCTCATGCCGAGCGTACAACAAAGAAGGGCGGCCGCTGATTGGGGGCCGCCCTTCTTGATTGTTCAAAAGAATCGCTACTCTTTGAAAGCTTTGATACCAAAGAGTACCGCGCGGGTGTTGTTTCCAACGTTTGCGGCAGTGGTGATCTTTATGTCAAGATCCTCTGTCAAGGCTGTAGGAACGGTGAATGTGTAGTAGTCATCATCTGTCACAGTGATCTTGTAAGGAGACTTACCAGCCACTCCATCATTAGCCCTGATGCCTTGAGTGCCGAACGTCATCCCTAAACCAGAAAACTCCAATGTGGTGGCAGCACCTTTCCATGCCAACGCATAGAACGATACTCTCTTGGAGCCAGCCGGAACAGTGATTGTGAGATCGCCGGTCTTCCCCTTTGACGCTCCAAACTTAAGAACTTTCACATTTTCTTTGCCATTGATCGTAGCGACACCATCATCATAAGCATTAGCCCCGAGTTTGTAGCTCAAATCAATGGAATACGAATTATCTCCAGGTTCTGGTTCCGGATCCACGCTGCCAGCCTCGTGGCTGACATAGTAGCCATTAACCATTTGAGCGGAGCCGTTGAATTCGCCCCTCTTTCCAATAACTGTGAGGACATCACCAACTTTCAAGCCTATATTCTCAATGGCGGGACCACCTTCAGCCGCCTTCATTCGGAAGACGTACAAAGTAGTTCCCTCATCATCAGCGATCGTCAAGGTAGCGTTCTTGAAAGAAGCACTGATCTCCTTGATGTTGACAATCTTGCCCGTCACGATATATTCAACGTCCGAGACTTCCTTGGCAAGGAACTCCTTGATGGTGGCAGGAATATAGTGGACATGGCTCTCATAGACACCATTTACCATCTGGGCTGTGCCATTAGACTCGCCTCTCTGACCGACAACTGTAAGTTTGTCACCTACAGCGATGGTCAAATCCGTAATCTTGCCACTGGCAGGTTTCATCCTGCGGACAAGCACTGAATTGCCAAGAGCATCGGCAACCGTGATGTCCGCATTGTTGTACTGTTCAGAGACAGAAATCTGTTTAACGGTTCCGGTAAGGCGGTACTGCGCCGGGCTGACCGCAGCCTTCAGGAACTCGCCCACCGTCACTTGAAGAATCGCGCCCTTCTGATCAATATTTGCTTGAGCGGAATATACCTTACCTTTAGATGTGGTGTTGAAGGCAAGTGAAGTCGAACGATCACCAGCGGTGTTCGCGGCAGCGTTGAAAGTAACGGTCGCGTTGGAACCAGAGGTCTCGATAGAAGTTACCGAGAGCCAAGACTTGGAATCTTCAGGAACAGCCACAGACACACCTTCGCCCTTTACTGTAAGGTGAGCCTTTATCTCAGCGCCTTCCAGAGGAAGCGGTTCTGAATAAAGCTTGAATTCTTCGCTTCCCGCAACCTTTACCGTCACTGAATCAACCTTGATCAGAGACTTGACGAGACTAACGAAAACACCACCCTGAGCCATCTGAGGAGATCCTTTATATTCCCCCCTCTGACCTTCAACGGTAAGGAAATCGCCTACCTCCATTCCGAGATCCTCTATCTTTTTGCCGGATGGAGCCACGAAACGATAACAATAGACAGAGTAACCCTCATCGTCGGAAATAGTAAGCGTCGCATTCTTGTAAGACGCAGAGATTTCCTCAATAGACGTGATGGTTCCCGCTATTCTGTATGTCGTAGGACCAACCTCGGCCGCAAGGAAATCCTTCAAGGAAGTGACAGGAAGGTCAACCTTCTGGGTCATCTGAAGTAGGTTTATGTTCTGAGTCTTGCCATCACAAACAAGATGCGCCACAGCCTCACGCGTCTCTGTCGCGGCACCGGCCGAGAATTTCACATCAACCTTTCCGGCTTCTCCGGACGCAGGGGTAATTGTAATCCACTCAGGTGCGTCCTCTATCGACCAAGCCGCCTTAGCATTGACAGTGATTGTCTGGTCACCGCCAGCGGCTGGGATTGCCACATATGATGACGAGACCCTTACCTCATCAAGATATTCCGCCTCAGACTCACATCCGATGGCCAATGTCATCGTAGCCAAAAAAGCGGCAATAATATTCTTAAGTTTCATATAATCCTGACAATAATTTAATTAAACATGTACTTGATACCAATAGATGCATACCAGCACTGAGAAGCATCCTGATAGTAAGTGTAAATCTGGGTGTCCTTGTTAACAGCCGCAGGAGTCGCAAATGTCGGGTAGCCCTCTTTATCCACACCCTTATACTCAAGGATTCTTCCACTGTCAAGAGAAGGATTCAGATGCTTTATGACTCCCCACGAAGAATTGAAGAAATTCAGAATGTTCTTCACATCAAGACTGAGCTGGAGAGTGTTCGTAGATTTACCAATATTCAGTTTGAAGTCATGCTTGTAACTGAAATCAAGACGATGAACCCATGGGTTATACACGCTGTAGCCTTCCGTGTATTTTCCCTGATGCTTGCTAAGATATTTGTCCTTGTGCACAAAATCCATGAAACGGTCACGGTCATCCTCAGAGACAAAGCGGAATTCATTGTTCTGAACCTGCTCGTCGGTAGGAACATAAACAGCGTCATAGTTCCTACCATCGCCATTCATATCATTCACCATCTTGTAAGAATCTTTATAACCTCCTCTCCAAGCCTCGTAAATGAAACTGTAATGGTTGCCGGACTTGTCGCTATGGGTAAGGGAGGCTACTACACGATCCGGAGTGGTGTACATTGAGTTATGAAGGCCTGGATCATTGAAGCCATTTACTGAAGTGTAATAGTCAAGGGTAGAGGCGGCATTGGAGCCAGGCATACCAGTAATCTCCTTTGATACAGTGTGGGTGTAGGCAGCCATTATGTTGAGCCCCTTGACAGGTGTCATATTCATAGAGAGGCTTGCAGACCACCCGTAGCCCTGATCAGTGTTCTCAAGGATGTAGGCGTTAGGCATGCTGACTGTCTTGCCCTTGGAGTTAACATAGGTGTACTGAGCGTCCTTGAAGATAGGACGGTTGTCAGCACCGTTGAATCTTGCGAATCCTTGATAATCCTTGAAACTTCTATCCCTCATACGCACAGCGTTGATAGTCTTGTTATAAATACCCTCGGCGCTGACGGAGAATGGGAATGAGGTTGGGAAACTGTAATCAAAGGCAAGAGAGGTCTTCCAAACCTGAGGCATCTTGAACTTTGGATCAACCGCGGAGAAATTGGACGGAATCGAACCGGATTCCGGTGAGACAGTGTCCGGATAACCGAGAGAAACCAGTTTGTCGCGAAGCTCCTTACGATTAAGGATCGGGCCAGCAAACTTGTCGATAGGGCCACCTTTCGTATCGCTGATTACAGCCTGATACTGTACAAGACCCGCGTTAGTAGGCATATTTGTGAAGAACACAAGCGGCAATCTTCCTGAGAAGAAACCTGTGCCGCCACGAACCTTAAAGGATTTGTTTCCAAAAACGTCCCAAGAGAAACCGACACGTGGTGAAACAACAAGGCTGGAATTAGGCCATTCGCCTGTATCGTAATGTGTTCCACCATAGTCAAGTTCTTTCATGGCCGCGTTAGTGATCAAGTCTGCGTTATTGAAAAACAGTCCGTCCAGACGCAGGCCGTAAGTCAGTTTGAGATTGTCTGTAACAGACCAATCATCCTGAGCATAGATACCCAATTTGTTGAATCTAACACGAGCCGCTGGAGCCTCCTCACCATCATAACCATAGGTAAGGGCGACAATCTCAGGTGTTCTTTCATTGAGAAAATCATCCAGACTCTTATAACGATAATAACCAGTACCGTTTCTCATATAGACGTTGTCCGCCATCTGGTACTCATAACTTGCGCCAACCGTGAATTTATGATCTCCAAAATAACCGGTAAGGTCATCCTTCACATTGATAACGTTGTTGTGGACACCATTATTCCAAGTGAAAAGCTCGTAACCAAGAGAGATGTAAGGATCAACCTTAGAGCCGTCATCCTTTCTGATATCGATGAACGGGAAATCCGCCGAATTGGTTCCGCGCACATCATCAAGTTTTGAATATGTGGCGAGGAACTGATTTGAGAATTTGTCGCTCAAACGGCTGTTAAGGTCAACAGACCATGTGTTAACCAGATTATCAACTGAATACATGGAGTTGGCGTAACTCATAGAATACTTGGACATTCGGTCATCTGACCCCTTGGTGCCTCCATCCATTGAGCTTCTATTAGGAGCCGTCCATTGTTTGTTCAATGTGTAATTGTAACGAACAGCAAGATGATGCCTGTCATTAATATTCCAGTCGAGACGGGCAAGGAATTTAGTATTGCTGATGTCAGCAGGAAAGTTCGTGTAAGAACCTGTGTCATAGCCATATTTTGTTTTCACAAAATTCGACACAGTCTCCAGATCTTCTTCAGTTGTTCTTGAGATGTAATTATCCGGATCCCACATTCCGTCCTTAGAGGCCCTCCAAGCGCTGGCTACGGACGGAGTCTTGACATATTCAAAGTTAGTAAAGAAGAAGAGTTTGTTTTTGATGATAGGACCGCCAAGGGTCATACCATATATGGTGTTGCGGTCTTTGTCACGGGCGCTGGCGACAGTCGCGCCGTCAACCACGTCTCCGCGCATGTTCTCGTTGCGATGGTAAACGTAGGCGGATCCCTTGAAGGTGTTGGTACCGGACTTGGTGATGGCGTTCACGCCTCCGCCGATGAAGTTGGTCTGGCGTATGTCATAAGGTGAGATCACAACCTGAAGTTCCTCAATGGCATCCAGTGAGATAGGGTTGTTGCCACCAGGAAGTTTATCATTCAGACCAAAGTTATTGTTGAAGTTCGCACCGTCAACGGTGAAGTTGGCTGTACGTCCGTCAGCACCGGCGAATGTCATGCCGTTTCCACCGTAAGGGGAAAGCCTGGTCACATCGGTGATGCTTCTGCTTACGGTAGGCAGAGCAGTGATCTGGGCGTTGTTGATGTTGGTGGCGGCGCCAGTCTTCTCTACGGCGAACTTGGAGTTGGCGGTGGAGACAACAACAGCCTCTGAAAGCATCTGGGTGTCATCGTTCAGCTTGGCGTTGAGGTTGTAGGCCTCGGCGAGCTGGAGGGTGACATCCGTGAAGGTCACGGCCTGATAGCCAAGGCAGCTTACCTCAACTTTGTAAGGACCACCTGAACGCATACCGTTGATCGCGTAGCGACCTTCGGCGTTGACAACAGCGTAGTACTGTGTACCTGACGGGATGTGAACCGCGACCACGGCGGCTCCAGGAACAGCGGCTCCATTGGCGTCAGTCACCTTACCGTTCAAAGAGGACGTGGTCACCTGCGCGAATGCCGTGATTCCGACAAGGACTGCAACCAATGCGGCAAATCCTTTTTTGAGTAATTGAACCATAGATTTGTTAATAAATAAAGTATTGAATTAATCTTTTTCAGTCCAAACCATTCAACTTGCGAAATTAACAATTTTTCTTCGGTTCAGAAAATTTAATTCAGTCACGAATCGGTTACGATTGATAATTGTTATGATTTAATCAAAAAATGCTGATTTAGTAACTCAAGTTTCGCATTTGCGAAACACCACTCTTCTTCACTGCTTGCAGTGAAAGCAAG
>UQUJ01000080.1 GCA_900544195.1 uncultured Alistipes sp.
ATAGACCGAAAAGATTCCTTAAGATGAGGCAGGTTATTTTTTGAAGGTTACTAAAGATCCGCTGTGTGGGTAAGATTGCCGTCAGTGTCGTAGATCCTGACGGCGATCTTTTTGGCGTTCACGATGACCTCCATCCTCTGCCACTGGCCGTTGGTGATCACAGGGAATGCGGCGTCGGTAGATCCAACTTCGCGGAAAGAGTACTTGTGCACGTGGCCGCTCAGCATCAGATCGACACCCGCACCGTTGAGGATAGGAAGGAACTTCTCCGACATATTCAGATTGCCGTGCCATGCGTCCTTGATCTGAGGGGGAATATGGTTGAAGACGATCCTTCTTTCGGCGTTCTTCCACTCATCACTCTCCACCACGCCCTTGAGCCATTTGGCTTCCTCGTTCAGATAAGGCTCCGAGCAGAGCCGTCCTTGGTTCTCGATGTCGCTGTCCACCTTGTCCTCGCCGCCGTCCAGCACCAGGAACAGGAACTTGCCATATTTGAAGGTGTAGTAGGGGCCGTGCTCCGGGAAGTTGAAATATTCAGAAATCCGCAGCGCGTCCCTGCCTCTGAACTCGTGGTTGCCGCGGGCCATGAAGAGAGGAGTCTGGTCGGCGAACAGGTCGCTGGCCGGCTTGAGGTAGTGCCGGACGATCTTCTCGCTGTAGGCCAGGTCGGAGGTCATGTCTCCGTTGAACAGAACGAAGTCGAACTCCTTGTTCTTCTCCTTGTCCGCGAACAGTCTGCGCAGTAGCGAGTCCTGGGCGTGCACGTCATTGACAACGGCGAACCTGACCTCGCTGTAATCCTCTTTGAGAGTGGTGGCCTTAGGCAGGTCAACCTTGTAGGCCGGCGCTCCGGAGCCTTTCCCGTAGACCGGATTGTAGTTGTTGTAGTAGTCCTGCACCGCCGTCATCATCACCCTGTAGCGGTAGCTGGTGCCGGGCTTAAGCCCGCCAATCGTCACCTTGTGGATCTTGCCGATAGGCTTCAGCCCGTGGCCGCGCATGTCGTAGTACTTCGGTCTGTCCTTGTAGTAGAAATTCTCCTCGTTGTCCGGAGCGATCTCCACCCACCCCACGGCATCTACATCCGTCATCCACATCACCGTGAAGCTGTCCGTGGTAACATTCTGAAGGTAAGGCCCGCACACAATCCTGGCAATGGCCGGCCCGTTCTGCGCCTCCGCCAAAAACGGCAGCACCGCCAGAACCGCGATTAAAAGGTACTTTCTCATATTCTTGAATATCACTGTTTATCGTCTGTTCGTCAGAGGTCCGGCCAAAGAAACCCGGCAAACCGTCTGTCCGTCTCGTTGAACACAAATTTACTTCGTTTTGCCGAAAAGGCAAAATCATTGGCGCGGTTCATTCAATCCGCAATGGATGAGTCCACTTGAAAAGTCGTTTTTGAAAAACATGTGCCTCGCAGATACTTCTGTAAGGGGTAAAAAGTGGCAAATGGCACTTTTTCAAGTGGGCTCATATATTGCAAATTTAAAGTAATGCAGGTTATTTTTTTACATTTCACTTATTAGATTTAGTAACATGAAAAAAAATAAGTTGCCTCAGATTAAGAGAATATTTCCCGACTTTGACAGCCTAAGAATTCTGTTTTCTTACACTCTGATAATCAATATATTGTAAAAAAAAGCACTGATTTTTCAGGGTGAATCGCATCACCTTTTTGTGTCTTTGAAAAAAGCTTCGTACATAGGTGCAAACAAGTAGGGTGAATCATTGCCAAAGTCAGGAAGAGAAGATTTTCGAGGACAGATCTTTTTCGAAGAAGGAGTGTGCCGGTGGCACATGACTGAAGAAAAAAAGAGAGAGACCGTAAAGATTCCTTAAGATGATGCAGGTTATTTTTTGAAGGTTACGAAAGTGATGCAGGTTATTTTTTACATTTTACTTGACACGACACTTGTTAGGACGGTCACTTCGACAAGTTCTGCGACCGATGAAAAAAGAGCAGTGACCGAAGGGGAAAACTCAACGAACGTGAGCGGTTGGTCGCTGAGACAGTCGAAGCGACCGTCCGCAAGTGACGACACAACATCAAAAACTGCCATCACAACCAATTCAAATCCAAGAGATTCGCGAAATCATCAATGATGTAGTCCGCACCGGAGACTTGAAGTTCCTCACGGGAGGAATTGCCGTAGGTGACTCCGCAGGTCTTGGCACCGGCGCCACGGCCCATCAGGATGTCGAAAGGCATGTCACCGACAACAAGGGTTCTTGACGCGCTGAATCCCAACTTTCTCAAAGTAAGGAGAACAGGCTCTGGATCCGGCTTTGCCTTCGTCACGTCATCCGCCCCCAGCACGAGCGAGATTTCCTTGTCAAAACCAAAAGTCCTGACAAAATCCAGCAGCGAATGATTGGAGCGGGACGAGGCGATAGTCAGCACGAATCCCCTATCCCGAAGAGCCCTCAAAGTCTCCGGCACATCGGGGAAAACCTTCGGAGCAAGCAACCTCTTGTTTTCTTCGAATATGTCTCTGTAGGCCTCCGCACACCCCAGAGCCTGCGTCTCGGTCAGAGACGGGAACAAAACCCGGAAACTTTCGGCCAAAGGCAGACCGATTGTGGCCGCACAGGCACATTCATCAGCCACAGGAAGACATAGCTTCTCCATCGTCATCTGAAGAGTCCTGACGATGGTTTTTCTGGTATCGCAAAGGGTACCGTCAAAGTCCAGAATTATAAGTCCGTTGTTCATATCGCGGCAAAATTAACTCAAATTGTCAAGATTTCAAGACCTCGGCACAGAAATGGCAACTATGCCGATGTCCGGTGCACTGACGCATCGGACAAATAGTGTACCAACGTGTTAATATTCAAGAATATGAAAAAGACTTTAATTTGCGCTGTCTGTGTCATGGCCGCTACCATGACATTTAACGCTCCGATTTCTTCCGCCTCTGGCCGCGATGCTTCTGAACCCGCCTCCTCCATCTTCATAGCCTGTTCCGGCAGATGTCCTGAGGAGTCACCAGCCGATGTTCCGAACGATGACATGAACTCGAAAGCCGACAACATAATCGGTGACTACCTCGTTGACCACAAGGGAGAAAAGAGCAAGGTAAAGGTCTTCAAGAATGCCGATGGCTCCTACACCGCACAGGTTTTCTGGGTACAGAACCGCACGGAGAAAGACGGATCTGTCCGCAAGGACTCCAAGAATCCTGACAAGTCACTGCGGAACGTGGACTGCGACAAGATCGTGATCTTCAAAGGCCTCAAGTACGACACTTCCTCCAAATCATGGACAGGTACGACAATCTACGATCCCGTCCGCGGAATAAACGCCTCACTCAAGGCCTCGTTCAAAGACTCAAAAACCCTCTCCCTCAAGGGCTCCAAGATGGGCTTCTCCGAAACCGTCTTCTGGACGCGGCTATAAGAGAGATGGATGCTTTTAGATTTCCTGCCGCCTGCGACGCCAGTTGAGCATCGGAAGCAGGAACGAGATGACGGCGGCTCCGAGCCAGAACCAGCTTACGTAGGTGAAATCGTGTTTCGTCACGGTCTCACCTATTTTATTCACAGCCTCCACTGTGTTATTGTCAAGAAGAAGACCTGTGACCACGTTCTGCAAGCCCGCGGCGGCGTAGGATGCCACTCCGACTATGCCGAGGGCGGCTCCGGAGGCCTTCCTCGGAACAAGGTCAATGGCCATCAGACCGCCAAGGAAACTGATCAGGACACCGATGGCGATTCCAAACAGAACCATGGAAAGAATCAGCGTGAAGTGGCTTCCGCCTCCGAACAGGAACAGATAGAGGGATATGGTCTCAAGGACACCGGCGGTGAAGGCGGGATATTTCCTGTCACCTTTGAACACCTTGTCGGACAGCCAGCCGGAGAAGACCGTTCCCAACACTCCGAAGATCGGATTGATGCCGATGATCGCGGCGGCGGCTTTGAGGTCATATTCATAAGTCTCCTGAAGAAAGATCGTGCCCCACTCGTTGATGGCGTAGCGGCTCATATACATAAAGGCGCTGGAAAGAGCAAGAATCCACACTCCGGAATTGCGGAGAACGGCTTTCTGGATCTTTCTGGTCTCGGCGGCCCTGGCCTCGGCGGACTCAGCAGACTCCTGCGCGGCCGGCTTCTTTGTCTCCTCGCCGGAAAGTTCCTCGATGGACGGAAGCCCCTTGCTCTCAGGCGTGTCGTGAAGCCAGAACAGAATCAGAAGCACTCCCAGAAGCCCGGCGCAAGCCGCTCCGAAGAAGCCCCACTTCCAACCAAAGGCGGCCACAATGGAACCTACGAATATGAATGAGAGTCCCTCGCCGATGTTATGCGAGGCACTGAAAAATCCATAATACGTGCCACGTATCCTCAACGGGAACCACCTTGAAAGTGTGACAATGGAAGGCGGAGAACCCATGGACTGCGCCCAACCGTTGATGCCCCACATTATGGCGAACACTATGAATATTATGGAACTGCTGATGCCCGCGCTGACCGCTGTTGCGCCAAGCACTCCCATAATCAGGTTGGCGGCAGCCGACAGCGCCAGACCGGTGGCCATAAACCTTTTGACGTTCGATCCGTCGGCCAGAAATCCGTTGACGAGTTTGCCCACGGCATAGGTCCAGTAAAGGCAGGCGCCGATGATACCAAGCTGCGTGGCGTTGAGCAGACCGGCGTCGATCAGCGGCTGTTTCATCACGCCCATCGACATACGGCACACATAGTAAAGAGCGTAACCGAATGTGATTGCGATGAAGGACTGGAAACGGGATCGTTTCCAAACCTTGTCAGTGTTCTCCGGAGCCACCTTTGCTGCGGACGGAGAACTTATCCTGAAAAAATCGAGAAATGAAGCCATTATCTGTGAATATCATGACGGCTTCCTAATCGTGCAGTCCTTTACTGCGAAGGTACGTGAGCAGCTGTTCAGGACGGTCGGTCTGGATGAGGGACGCACCGTAGCCGATCACCTGGTCGTAGATGAGGGCAGGGTCACCGCAGTCAAGAGCCTTGTCATCGTCAAGATAGCCGCAGAGACTTCCCCAGATGGTGTTGATCCAGAGTTTTGATCCTGAGTTGATAATCTTCTTGAAGCAGTCCTCAACCTCAGGAGTCATCTTCCTCCAGCAGACCTCATAGGCGAGAGGAACCGTGCCGGTCTCCATATATTCATTGAAGAGTTTCTTTCCAGCCTCTTTCTGAATGTCGATGATCGGCATATACATCATATTGCGCTCGTGGGCGGCCACCTTCCCGGCCACCTCGGCGACAGGCTTCTTGCCCTTGATCAGGATCTGGTCGGTGACTCCGAGTTCCTCGGTGAGGGCGAGAACCAAGTCGTAATATTCATAACCCTGATCCACGTTCACGCAGATGCGGTCCTTGCAGCACTCCAGCGCCTCGCGGAGGGTGCAGATGTGCAGGGAGTCGGTGGCAACGCCGTGCGCGCGCCTGAGACGGAACTTCTTGAGTTCATCCAAGGTGTAGTCGCTCACAAGACCCTTTCCGGTGGTGCAGCGGTCTATTGTCCTGTCGTGAGAGAGCACGAGAACGCTGTCCTTGGTGAGCTTGAGGTCGAGTTCCATAATGTCAGCGCCCATCCTGATGATGGACTCGATGGCAGGGATGGAGTTCTCCGGATAGTTGCGCCAATCGCCTCTGTGGCAGGCAACTACCACATACTTTGAGTCCGGGTCGTGCATCTGTGCGACGATCATCTCCGCCCGGTTAGGGTACTTGGTCACATCAACCACATTCTTTTTTGCCGTCCCGCAGGAGCAAAGGCACACAGCGGCTGCGATCAGGTATAAAATTCTTGCTTTCATATATTCATTAATTTTTAAAATCATGTCGGTCAATGTCTAAAGAAGCTTCCTTAGTTCAGCGAGGGTGCAGGAGATGTGGTACTTGGACTGTCTTGGGACTTATCATCAGCGCGTCGGCTATATCTTGGTAAGTCTTGTGTTCGTAGCGGCTCATTATTTGCCGACGCCTTACAGTACCTGTCTCGCAGACCTTTGCGCTTGATGAAGTTCAGCACGGCGTTATGCGCGCCATACTGAACAGGTAGGACTTGAGCGAATCCACCCACGGAGGCTCTCACGGGAGTCTCAGATCTTAAGAGACAGATCATGAGTCTCGTCCTCCGCCCCCCCCCAGCTGGTTCTGAAGCATGCTGTAGCGAAGTCACGCACCCGCCCTGCATACGGGATGTAGAGGATGCCAAGAGCCTTGACATCCCCTGACGCTATCCGCTCAAGTAGCTGCCTGTACTCATTAAGCATTTCACCAGACAAACTTACATAAAAATCGTCGATCTTTACACCTGTCCAATAAGAAAGAAACAGTTTTTTAGAGGAATTATTACGATTTCTTACCACCTTCTGACACTCACCTTGTACATGTCGATGTCCACATAGGCTAAAGCGCAAGGGTTTCCGGACTCTATGTCCAACATAAACACCCGTGGCAGTTAAACACCTGATAATCCACACAATAAAAAGACATCCCAGTGCAGTTTCAAGCACCGGGATACCATATTAAGAGATTCTTCTACAGCACGTTAAGTGCCACGGCTATTTTCTCAGGCCAGAGTTGAGAAACTCGATGAAGCCTTCGACGGACAGGTTGTAGCCACGGACAGGGACAAGCTGGTTGCCGTCAGCGTCAAGAAGAGCGTAGTTCGGCTGCGCATTAACACCGAAACGGGCACGTGCTATGTATGAATTGACACGGCCGATCTGCTTCAAGGTCTTGCCTTCCGGAGTGGTAAGCCAGTCTTTTTCTTCGAGTTTGGTCTTGTCATCCACATAGAGAGCCACGAGAACATATTCATTTCTAAGAATATTCAGGACCCTCGGATCACTCCAGACGCGCTGCTCCATCTCGCGGCAGTTGACGCAGCCGTGGCCGGTAATGTCCACGAAGACAGGTTTGCCCTGGGCTTTGGCTGCGGTGAGGCCTTCCTCAAGGGTGAAGTAGCCAGTCAGGCCGAGGGGCATCTTGAGGTCGTACTTCTGGCCGTAGATGGAGGCTCCTGTCGCCGAACCTGTCAAGGCGCCGTTTTCTCCGACACTGGTCACTTCAGCAGGCTCAGTGACCGAGCCGTGCATCATTCCGGTCGCCGAGCCTGTTGAAGCGACCGATGCGGACGGTGAATCCGCATAATTGTAAACCACGAAATCCTGTGTCTCCATCGGCGGAAGGTAGCCGGACAACGCCTTCAGCGGAGCACCCCACATCCCCGGAATCATGTACACCACGAACGTGAACACGGCAATCGCAAGGCCAAGCCTCGGCACGGAGACATGCTCCACCGGATCGTCATTCTTGAAGCGCAGCTTGCCCAGTAGGTAGAATCCAAGCAGGGAGAACGTGACAATCCATATTCCCAGATAGACCTCCCGGTCGAGCAGTCCCCAGTGGTAGGTCTGGTCGGCGACGCTGAGGAACTTGAAGCCCAAGGCCACCTCAATGAACCCGAGCACAACCTTGACGCTGTTGAGCCATGAGCCGGATTTGCCTTTCATCTTCTTCAGCAGCGACGGGAACATCGCCAGGACAGTGAACGGCAAGGCGAACGCCACGGAGAACGCCAGCATCGTGACCATCGGTGTCCAGAACTCGCCCTGCGTGGACTTGATCAGCACAGTACCCACAATCGGGCCTGTGCAGGAGAATGACACCAGCACAAGGGTCAGAGCCATGAAGAATATGCCGCCGAGTCCTTTGCCGCCGGACTTCGCGTCACTCTTGTTGGCAAGGCTGGACGGAAGCTCGATCTCGAACGCCCCGAAGAAAGACGCCGCGAAAAGCATGAACACGACGAAGAATATGAGGTTCGGCAGCCAATGAGTGGCAAGCCAGTTGAATATGTCGGCGGTGACCGCGTTGCCTCCAATGAGCCAGGTCAGGCCGATGATGACACTGATCGGGACAGTATAGAGAAGCACGATGAACAAGCCGTAGATGAAAGCCTTGAAACGTCCCTCGGCCGCAGTTGTGGACTGCTTCATGAAGAACGACACCGTCATCGGCACCATCGGGAACACGCACGGTGTCATCAGCATGGCGAATCCCCAGAGGATCGCCTCGATGATGAGTGCCCAGAGTGAGCCCACGCTCTTGCTTTCATCACTTGAGACTGTAAGTGATGAAGAAACTTCATCTGTTTTAGATTCAATGGTAACGTCATCCGAGACAGCAGAGTCATCATCAGGAGAAAGCTGTGCTGATGATTCATTCGACGCGGCACTCTGTGTAGCCCCAGCCACAGCGAGCGGCATGGAAAACTCCCAAGACTCCGGAGCAGCGCAGAACCGGTCATTACACCCGCTCCAAGAGACCTCACCTGTGACAGTGGCCTCGTTTCCAGTCAATTTAACCCTCTGGGTAAGGGTAACGAAATCAAAAAACACCTTTTCTCCCTGAAAATCGGACGGCTTTGTAACCTGATTCAGTCCTCCTTCCAATGAATATCCTTCCGAGGGGGTAAACTCGATGACAATGGGGTTATACTCATGGTCAATCGTGTAGATGTGCCATCCATCCTCGATGCTGGCTTTGAATGTCAGCTCGAAAACGTCGCCGGAAACAGCCTTGCTTGAGACTGACCATTTGGCGGTAGCCTCCGGGGCCTGTGCGAAAGAGGCCACACTCCCGAGCAGGAGTGTAGCCACCAACGCCATAGCTTTCTTGAAAGTATGTGTCATAGCGTCAAAACATTTGCCGTTATAAATTTCTCGTAAACCATTGACTTATTTTGCATAAGCCACAGAACGGGTCTCCCTGATCACAGTGATCTTGACCTGTCCAGGGTATGTCATCTCCTCCTGGATCTTCTGGGCGATGTCAGCGGAGAGCCTTCCGGCCTGGTCGTCGCTGACCTCCTCGGCTCCGACGATCACGCGCAGTTCGCGTCCTGCCTGGATGGCATAGCTCTTGGTAACGCCTGGATAGGCGGCGGCAAGATCCTCCATCCCCTTGAGCCTCTTGATGTAGGACTCGATGACCTCACGGCGGGCTCCAGGACGGGCTCCGGAAATGGCATCACCGATCATCACGATCGGAGAGATGATCGATGTCATCTCGATCTCCTCATGGTGTGCTCCGATGGCGTTGCAGATCTCCGGTTTCTCCTTGTACTGCTCGGCCAGCTTCATGCCAAGCAAAGCGTGTGGAAGCTCCGGCTCCTCCTCGGAAACCTTACCGATGTCGTGCAGGAGACCGGCCCTCTTGGCGATCTTTGGATTAAGACCCAACTCCGCGGCCATGATGGCGCAGATGTTGGCCACCTCACGGGAGTGCTGAAGCAGGTTCTGACCGTAGGATGAACGGTATTTCATTCGGCCAATCATCTTCACGAGCTCAATGTTCAGTCCATGGATGCCAAGGTCGATGCAGGTTCTCTTACCGGTCTCAAGAATCTCGTCCTCAAGCTGCTTCTGAACCTTGGCGACGACCTCCTCGATGCGGGCCGGATGAATACGGCCATCCACTACGAGTTGGTGCAATGCCAATCTGGCCACCTCCCTGCGGACAGGATCGAATGCTGAAAGCAGAATAGCGTCCGGAGTGTCGTCAACCACGATCTCGACTCCTGTGGCGGCCTCAAGGGCACGGATGTTACGTCCCTCACGCCCGATGATGCGTCCCTTGATCTCATCGTTATCAATCGGGAATGTTGTGACCGCATTCTCAATCGCCGTCTCGGTCGCCGTTCTCTGGATTGTGTTGATCACTATCCTCTTGGCCTCCTTGGAAGCGTTCAGACGAGCCTCGTCCATCGTGTCGTTGATGTAAGCCTGAGCCTCAGTCCTGGCCTCAGCCTTCATGTTCTCCATAAGGATGTTCTTGGCGTCCTGCGCGCTCATCCCGGCGATTGTCTCAAGCTGCTTGTTCGCCTGGGCGCTGAGCCTTTCATATTCCTCGGTCTTTCTCGCCAAAGCCTCCTGCTGCGCCTGGAAGCCTGACTTCGCGTTGTCGGCGTCGCGCATCTTCTTCTGAAGCTCAGAATTCTGCTGGTTCAGAGAGTTCTCCTTCTGTTTGATGCGGTTCTCGGCATCCTTGAGCTGGCTGTTCTTCTCGTTGACGTACTGCTCATGCTCGCTCTTGAGCTGAAGGAACTTCTCCCTGGCCTGATGGATCTTGTCTTTCTTGATTCCCTCGGCCTCAATCTCGGCCTTGGCGATGATCTCGTTCTTCTGTCCCTTCAGAACCATCCTCTGAATGATTATGTAAGCCACCAGCGCGATTACAGCGCCGATCAGGACTCCTATAAAAAATAACAACATAATATCAATAATGTTAAAGTGTTCAATCTCTCTCCAATGGCCTGTCTGCGACAAAACCAACTCCTTCCGACTTTCCGGGCATCAAAAAAACGACCGGCAGTCCCCTCTTCCGGAAACAGACCGATCATTGAATATAAAAAAGCCGTTAGTCACTTGTCAGAAATCTTAATGAATAAGATTTGAGATCCGCACCGGTTCAGAAATCCATCGTCACGCCAAAGGCGCAATCCCCGAAGGTAACCTTGGTCCGTCATGGCCGGCTCGAGCAAACTCGGTTCCGCAGAACTTGTTGATTTGAGCACGTGGGACTAACGGCCGTCTTTTTCAATATTCTTAATGTAGGACTCAACATCCTCCTGAAGATTTTTCGCCTCCGCGTCAGCGTCAGCAAGTCTCTTCTGGTAGGCCAACCTGCCGACCGCCTCGTTCAGAGCGACAAAGGAAAGCTTGTCGGAAAGGGTCTTGTTCGGGTACTTAGCGTCGTAAGCCGTCAACTTCTGATTGATGGCCTCCGCGGCGAGCCTCATCATCCTCTCCATCTCGGGAGAGGAAGCGACGAGTGGATACTCATTACCCGCGATCTTTATCTTGATGTTTTGTCCCATTCCTAATTCTCAAGCAAAGAGATGCACTTGTCAATCTCCTTGATCAGTCTCTCAATCTTTTCCTTGGCCGCGGAGCCGTCTCCGGCCACCCCGAACGCTTCGGACAGATGAAGGTTGTCAACCTGTTGTTCCAAATCCTCAATCCGTTTCCTGCAGGACTCATTGTCAGCCTCGCTGCGCCGAAGTTCCTCCTGAAGCCTTTCCCGTTCAGACTTCTCGGACTCGTACAGCGCAATCAACTTTTCGATATCTGTCTTTATACCTTCAAGCATATCATCAAGGCCAAATTCTCCTGCCCAAATGCAAAATTAGCAAAATATCTTCATTTGCACAAGAACTTCAACTGACATCACCTATTAAATTCCAAGGAAAATTCATTCTCCCGCTTATCGCGCGCCATAGCGGCCTCATCACGCACGTCGTCATTCCCCAAGCCACGCCTCGTGCGCAAGAACCGCCAACACACTCACGAAGCATGGCTTAGG
>UQUJ01000081.1 GCA_900544195.1 uncultured Alistipes sp.
TCCTCGAAAATATTCTCTTAATCTGAGGCAACTTATTTTTTTCATGTTACTTAATGTTGGACAAAGGTGTCCGACAAATTTGTTCGACAAAATTGTCTGACACAAAGATATCGATAAAATCATAATCCGCAAAAATTTATTGGCAATGTCGCCCAAAGTGGTTAACTATATTTTGAATTTAACAAATAACTTTAAGTGTTATGCAACTTATCAAAACTGTTTCGTGCCTGCTTGCAGGCGCGCTCGCAATGACTTTTGTGTCATGCGAAAAGGAAGACAAGACGATTTCGGTCGAGAAGATTGCCTTCAATGAAACTTCTTTGACACTTTCTGTGGGGCAGACTCTCACGCCGGAGTTGACAATCACTCCGGATGATGCTACGGACAAGACTTACATCCTGGCTTCGAGCGATGAGGCTGTGTGACTGTCTCCGGCTCGGAAATCAAGGCCGTGGCCGCAGGTGACGCAGTCATCACGGCGACCGTGCAGGGAGGAACACTGACATCGGAGTGCGGCGTGACCGTTGTGCCGGAAGGCTACCCTACAGAGTTCACAGCCTTCAACTCAGCCAAGGGCTTCTTCTACGGAGACTATTACATGGCCGGAACCGACAACTCCTGGACTTACTTCACCTCGGGCAGCGTTGTGTTTGCGGACGGTGCCTTCTCCGGCAAGGGAACGGCACTTTTCCTTGAATTGAACGCTCCCAAATCTGGAGACAAGTCCGTCACGGCCGGCTCGTATTCCGTTGATGAATCTGGAGAAATGCCTGAATATACTTTTGCCAAAGGAGAGGATTTCGGCACAGAAGGCCTTCAGGGGACATTTGTCTATGATAGCGAGGTTGAAGGAAACTATCTGGTTGTCAGCGAAGGAGCGGTTTCAGTCAAGACAGTAAACAGTGAATATGTTGTCTCCGCTTATGTCAAAGCCGGCGGCAAGGCATACTCTTTCACATATTCAGGCTCTGTCCCTGTCGAGGATTATTCCAAGGATTATGCAAACTATAAGGTTGTCGAGATGAAGAACCTTTCACACGGCACTCTTGACTACTACGGAACAAAGATCTACGGCAAGACCGACACAGACTATTCAGGTTGGACCATCTATCTGGGAGACAAGACCATGGACTTTGAGAACTATGATGGAACGGGTGAGATGCTGATGCTTGACCTCAACACGGCATCCAGCTACACCACGGCCATACCCTCCGGTACATACAAGGTGATGTATGCTGCTGACAACGCTCATTTCCAGCCGTTCACGGTGGTTCCTGGGTTCACCGAAGGCTCTGCTCCCTTGGGAACATGGTACGCACTTGACTGGGAGCCGGTCTATGCCGCCAATGTCGGTCTGGTGAGGATCACAAATGAGAATGACAAGATCTACACGATTGACTTCAAGTTTCGTGACGACAACAACGAGACTTTCTTCCAGGGTTCCTACAAAGGAGAACTTACCTACGGCGACTACAGCGAGTAGTAGCTTCGGAATGAATATAAAGGCCTGACAGTCATTAATGAACTGCCAGGCCTTGCGATCTCCATGCCATTGGTTCCTCCGCCGATCTCCAGGTTCCTGCCGACCACGTGCTCTCCATTGCCGTTCCTGCCGTAGGTGTACTCCACGGCCTCTGACACCCCGTCGCGGAAGTCCGCCGAGCCCGTCACCGATGGCCCCGGGGCGGAATCCGACACGGACACGAGCCTGCAGCCGTCGTATGTCATTGACAAATTGTCCACGATGCCCTTGCACGAGGAGGTGATGTCGCCCTCGCGGGACAAAGATAATAAATTTCCCATATTGTACTGACTGTAAATTGCGCCGGAACATCTTCCACACTTGGGAAGCATTCTTGCTGACGGACAATGATTTGACGTTCTAGGTGTGAATGCTTTTGCACACTTAGGAGTCCGCGACCCCATCGCAACTCGTTCTACTGGCATCACCCTGTCCCAGGTGTGATAAACTCTGCACACTTAGAAAACCATCTTGCTGACGGACAATGATTTGACGTTCTAGGTGTGAATATATTTGCACACTTAAGAGTCCGCAACCCCATCGTAGCTCGTCCTACTGGCATCATCCTGTCCCAGGTGTGATAAACTCTGCACACTTGGAAAACCATCTTGCTGACGGACAATGATTTAGCGTTCTATGTGTGAATATATTTGCACACTTAAGAGTCCGCGACCCATTGTCGAGGGCGCGCCGTCGGTTGCCCAAGGCGAATTTGTCGAATTTGTCGAATTTGTCGGGTATTTTTTGCGGGGTTGAGAATTTATCCCTACCTTTGAGTCGCCATAGCATCTTGTCAGGGGCGACTAATCCCTGAATTTCCAGTCTGTGGCATCCAAATGGAGCTCACGTCCGCCAAGATTCGCGCTCCATTTTTTTTGTGCATAGAAGATGAGATCTACATAGTCACAAAAAATTATAAATGAGCCCACTTGAAAAAGTGTCATTTGCCACTTTTTACCCCTTACAGAAGTATCTTCGAGGCACAAGTTTTTCAAAACACGACTATTTCAAGTGGGCTCAACCTTAAAAAATCTGTTGGCTCAGCCAGTTTTGAACTGAGCCAACCTCAGGTTACAAAGATATCCCAATCCCTGTTGGTTTTCCAAGTTATTTTTTTTAGGATTACTAAGAAGCTGTTTTGAATTGTTTGTTTGAAGGTTAAGAGCAAACTCTTCTCCTGCTGCTCACCTCAAAGAACATTTCAAGCAATTCAAAACAGCTTCTAAATAATGTTTATTCCTTTACGCAGCGCACGCTGAGGCCTTGCGAGCGCGCGTCCTTATTCACTTTGAAGGTTCTCTTGCTCTTCATGATTGCCATATACTGTCCGTAAACTACCTGACTTGTGGAAGTCGCTGACTTGACGGAAGCGGTTCCGAACCAGACCCCGGCGTATGGATTGGCCTCTGGGTAGTCAAGACCACCCGATGCATACACTCTGGTGCCTGTGCAAGGGAACCAACCACTGGTCTTTGTCAATCGCTCCGTGGTTCGTTGGATCCCACGTCATTTCCGTGAACTTCATCCAAGCGTACGGGGTGTTGCCGTCTGCGTCGCTGACCGGAACCTTGTAGCCGACAGGGCACGGGCCGTAGATTGTCTTTTTCATGGAGACACCTCCCCAGTAATCATCGTCAGAGGCATCAACCCAGTCTTTGGTGATGTAGTCACAATCATATTCAGGATTGCCGCTCTCATCGACATTGCCGTTGGTTTTGTAGGTCATGGCAAAGAAGGTGGCCGGCTGCTGAATCGACTTCTCGATGGTTCCGTGGAATTCAGCGAGATCCTTTATCTTGGATATGGCCTTGCCGTCGATGTCGTAAAGTGTTTTCTCACCGTCTTCCACATAGCTGTAGTCGTCATTGATAATAGTGAAAGCATTGGCTCCAGGGAACGGATCCTTGCGGCCCCATTGGTAAAGCATCCCGAAGTTGTCGAACGAGCCTCTGTTCATGTCGGTGGCTCCAATATTCCTGTCCATGAATGTCCACTGTGTTCCGGAAGCGTTTGCTTCGGTGGTGAAGAGAGTCTTCTCAGGATCATAGTCGCAGATCCAAAGGTGCCAGCTCCACAGGATGGTTCCGGCTTCATCGCAGACCGCTACGAGGGCGTTGCCTTTGCTTTCGGCGATCTCGGCATAGGCTGTCTTGGTCTCAGGATTGAGGAAAAGGGATTTCACAAGTCCCTTGGCGTCCTGCCATACGAGTTTTACAGAGGCCGCCGAGCCTGTCAGTTCCGTCGCGGAGTTTCCTTTGTGCGCCACATCGAACGAGGCGACGCTTCCTGGCTTGACAATGTAGCAGTTGGCGGTTCCGTTTTCAGAGAGATTCACCGCTGCCGTTGAAATTTCCTCTGGCACATAAACGGGTTTTTCAGATCCGTTGTCCTTGTCGCATCCCGCGAAAGTGACGCTTGCCGCACACAGCAATGCCGTGAGCAGGCTTTTCTTGTAGTTGGTCATAAAATAATTTGTTAGGTACGTTTATATTTCTATCGTGAAGATAGGAATATTATTTCGTTCTTTCCGCATTATTTTATTATTTAATCGATTATATTCAGTATTTATAGGGCTATTTGAATATTTATTCCTTATAAAAGCCGTTTCACAGCCTTGAAGAACTTGTAAGGCATATATCGGAATGGCAGGTCCAGCCAGGTCGGAGTTGTGACGACCGCACGATAGTGAGTGAATGCGTCGAAGCTACGTTTGTGGTGATAACTGCCGAGTCCGGAGTTGCCGACTCCGCCGAACGGAATGTTCTCGTTGGCGATGTGCATTATCGTGTCGTTTATGCAGGCTCCGCCTGAGGACGTGTGACGCAGGACGTAATCTCCGCGGCTTCCGAAATAGTACAGAGCCAGAGGCTTTTCCCTTGACGTGACGAATGAGATCACCTCATCGATATCCTTGAATGTCTGCACGGGGAAGATCGGACCGAAGATCTCCTCGCGCATCACCGGAGCGTCCGGCGAGACTCCGTCCAGCACCGTCGGCTCGAAATACCTGTCGTCACGATCCGTGTGCCCTCCGAAAGCGATCCGTCCGTCTTTAAGATAGCCCTCCAGCCTGTCGAACGCTTTGTCGTTGACAATCCGGACGAAATGCCTGGTCGTGCTTGCATCGGCTCCCAGCAGTTCCTTGAAGCTGATTTCCAGTTCTTTAAGGAACTCATCTTTGATCTCTTCGTGTATCATAAGATAGTCCGGCGCGATGCACGTCTGCCCGGCGTTGAGGCTCTTGCCCCAAGCTATGCGCTTCGCCGCCACCTTGATGTCGGCGTCCTTGTCCACGATGCACGGACTCTTACCTCCGAGTTCCAGAATGACCGGTGTAAGATTCTTCGCCGCCGCTCCCATCACGAGCCTTCCAAGCGCCGGGCTTCCGGTGAAGAATATGAGGTCCCAGCGTTCCTCCAGCAGGGCAGTGTTGACCTCGCGGTTGCCCTGGACGACGGCGACATATTCATCACTGAAGGTGTCCTCGATCATCTGCCGGGTGACTTTGGAGACGTTCGGGACGTATGGTGACGGCTTCAGAACCGCCGTGCAGCCGGATGAGATGGCTCCCACAAGCGGCGTGAGAAGCAGCTGCACCGGGTAGTTCCATGGCGAGATGATCAGCGCGGTCCCCAGTGGCTCGCTTATGATCCTGCTTGAGGACGGGAACATCTTCAGCGGTGTCGGCTTTCTCTGCGGCCGGCTCCATTTCCGTATGTTATGAATATGGCTGCGTATCTCTCCCAGAAGTATGCTGACCTCTGTCAGGTAAGCCTCCTCGTAGGATTTGTGCAGATCCGTCCACAGCGCTTCGCATAGCGGCTTCTCCCATTTGCGCACAGCAGCCTCGAACGCCTTGAGCCGCTCCAACCGCCATTTCACGTCAAGGGTCACCCCACTCCTGAAGAAGCGCTCCTGCCGTCCCCTTATTTCCTTTATTCTTTCAACCGAAGTATTTTCCACCATTATGACGCTTTCTGAATATTCTTCCTCAAAGGTAGTGAATTACTCTTGATATTCCCTTCCTTTTTCTCGGATCCTTGAATATTCTTTCTTCCCGTGAAGTGATCCATCACGCTGTAAACCCCGAAGCATTTTCCGAATATGAAGTCGAAGACCGCGATCGGCAATATTCCTTGCCAGAACCTGATGAAGTGGTACGGGAACGGGATTCCCTTGAAGTTTTTGCCTTTCTCGATGGCCCTGATGACCTTCGCCGCGACTTTCTCCGGCTTCAGAATAGGGAATATCTTTGATTGCACGCCATCGAACATCCCGGTGTTGATGAAGTACGGAGCCACGGACAGAACTTTGACCTTGCTCTTGGCAAGCTTCAGCTCTATCCTCATGGATTCCGTCCAGCCGATCACCGCCCATTTGCTGGCGCAGTAAACTGACATTTTAGGAACACCGAGCATCCCAGCCGCGGAGGCGATGTTGCAGATGCATCCGCTGTCCCTTTTGATCATGTCAGGGAGAGCCTGAAGCGCAACCAACATCGGGGCCGTGGCGTTAACGTCCATCGTAAGGTCGATGTCCTTTACCGTCTGCTTGTCGAACGTGTTGTTGCCTCTGACAATTCCGGCGCAGTTGATCAGAACGTCCGCCTGCCCGACTTCATCCACCACTTTTGAATATGTTCGGGCTACGGCATCCGCGTCCGCACAGTTCACCTGATAGGAATGGATTCTGTTCTTCGAATCCAGACCTTGATCCGCATCGCTTTGTTTCTTGTACGGCATTCCGCAAAGCTCGATTTCCGTCTTTTTGATGTTGTCAGGATTGACATCCCAAATCACCAGGTTCGCCACCTCTTTTTCCAGGCAGATGCGTCCCATGATCTTGCCTATTCCGGATGCGCCTCCGGTGATAAGCACGGTTTTACTTTTCAAATTCATATTATGTACTACTAACAAACCTTCAAAAAATAACCTGTCTGTATCCGGCAACCGGGCGCAAAGGCAAAACTCATTCTTGACTCTGCCAGGCGTAGAAAAGTTGCGCATGGCGATCAGTTCTCAGAAATCAGATCTGCGGCAACTTGTTTTCTGCCAGCAAACCACGCATTGTCTTCTGTTGACAAACCACGCATTGTCTTCTGCCAGCAAACCACACATTGTCTTCTGTCGACAAACCACGCATTGTCTTCTGCCAGCAAACCACGCATTGTCTTCTGTCGACAAACCACACAAAAGTAAATTCTTTCAACCAATAAACAATGAAATTCGTCCTTTTGAAAAGTATTCGGGGCTTGCTGTCGTAATATTTCCACTTTATGACTACCTTTGTCGTATGGATGCGATGAACAAGGAAATGCTGCGCCTGGCGTTGCCGAGCATACTCGCCAACCTGACCGTGCCGCTGGTCGGGATGGTGGACATTGCCGTCGCCGGTCATCTGGACACATCCGCTGCGGCTTTGATCGGCGGAATCTCAGTAGGCTCCCTGATGTTCGACCTGCTTTACTGGAACTTCGGATTCCTGCGCGCCGGTACAGGCGGGATGACCGCGCAGGCTTTCGGACGGCAGGATTGGGACGATTGCGTCGGTAACCTTACGAGGGGAGTCGGACTTGCGTTCATCATAGCCTTCGCCCTGCTCCTGATCCAATGGCCCTTCCAGAAACTGATTTTCCTTTTCGTAGGCTGCTCTGAAGAAGTCCGTTCCCTGGCTCTTGAATATTTCTACATCCGCATCTGGGCCGCACCCGCCACTCTCAGCCTGATGGCGTTCCGTGGCTGGTTCATCGGAATGCAGGACACATTCAGCTCGATGCTGACCGATCTCATCGTCAACGGTGGCAACATCCTGTTCAGCATCCTTCTGACCTTCGGAATCCCAGGAACAGCCTTTAATGGCCTTGGCTTCAAAGGAATAGCCTTGGGAACAGTCGTGGCGCAATATTCAGGACTCCTCTTCGCCGGGGGCCGTGTCGCTATTAAATTCAGGAATATAACAGGAGGTGTCTCGGTGCTGAATCTCAAGGCCGCTTTCAGTGGCGACAAAGTCCGGAGATTCTTCTCCGTCAACCGAGACCTTTTCATCCGCTCGGTCTGCCTGATAATCGTCTATCTGGCATTCACCGCCATCTCCGCCCGTTTCGGAGACGTGTTGTTGGCCTCCTGTGCGATCATGCTGAAGCTTCTTTTGGTATTCTCCTATTTCACAGACGGTTTCGCTTTCGCCGGCGAGGCACTCACCGGAAAGTTTGTCGGTGTCCGTTGGCCTCAGATGGTCCGGCGGACCGTGGACTACACATTTGGTTGGAGTATGGGAATCGGAATCATATTCGTTTTCATCTATGCCGTCTTCGGAATGTCGATGGTCCGTCTTCTGACATCCGACGGCATTGTTGTTGAGGCCACCCGCACCTTTATGCCGTGGCTCGTCCTCTTCCCTTTGGTAAGTTGCCCCGCCTTCACCTGGGACGGCATCTACACCGGAGCCACCGCCACCAAGGCGATGCGTGACTCCAACATCGGCTGCGTCTTCGCCTTCTTCGCCGTCTGGCTTCTGGGAATGTTCCTCTTAAGGCCAAAAGGAACAGCCGCCGCCCACCTCCTCTTCGCCGCCTACTACGCCCACGTCATCTTCCGCTCCCTCTACCAGACCTTCTGTTATCGTAAAGCCATCCTCGCCCCTATCCTGTAGTCTGGCTGCACCCGGGGCATGTGCTTCGCGTCGTCGAATCCGGCCATCCTCGCCCCTATCCTGTAGTCTGGCTGCACCCTTTAGAGACGAAAAGAGGAGAATACGTTGAGGCTGACCCAAAAGGTCAGCCCCCCCCCTCATGCATTTCAACCCCCAGTCACTCCGTGACAGCCCCTGAGGGGCATGGGGAAAGGATTCCCCAACCCCCTTCGGTCGCTTTGCTCCGAGTCTTGTGGCTTTTGAGCCAGCCTTATCAAAAAAGACCGGAAGTGTTGCCTGATAATGGATCCAGCGCAGGCCTGATGTTCATAATCCCGTAAAGGATTAGCGTTTCTTAAAATATTTCCCGACAACGGGCAGGGAGGAGAGGGGAAAGTCGCGTCTGATGATCACGGCGCAGAAGGCGAGGATCAGGGCGGTGTTTACTCCGATGGCGGGCCAGATGGCGAGGTGGGCGTTGGCGCCGGACATACATACAAACAGGAACACGGCCAGACAAACGTACATTACGATGTCCTTGAGGGGGTACTTGATCGGGTATTTTTTCTGGCCGACAATGTAGGACAGGATCATGGCTACTCCGTAGCCGGCGAATCCGGCCCAGGCGCAGGCCATATAGCTGAACTTAGGAATGAACAGGATATTCACTCCGAACAGTACGAGGCATCCGATCCCTGAGAACAACGCGCCCCAAAGTGTCTGGTCTGTAAGCTTGTACCAGAACGACAGGTTGAAGTAGATTCCCATCATGATCTCGGCTGCCATCACGATAGGCACGACCCTGAGACCCTCCCAATAGCTGCGGCCGATGATGAACTTCAGGATATTCATGTACCCGATGACGCAAAGGAACGCGAGGAGGGTGAATATGATGAAGTACTTCATCGCCTTGGCGTACATCTCCTTGCTGTTCTTGTCCGCCGCGCTGCCGAACACGAACGGCTCGTAGGCATAGCGGAAAGCCTGGGTGATCATCGCCATTATCATCGCGATCTTGACGCAGGCTCCGTAGATGCCAAGCGGTACGGAAGAGCCTTCTCCGTAGATGAACGGGAATATGATCTGTGAGCCGCTCTGGTTGAGGATTCCGGCGATTCCTAGAACCAGAATCGGCCAGCTGTAGCCGAGCATCCTTTTCAGTAGCCCGCCGTCGAATCCGAACTTGAATCCGCACAGCTCCCTCCAGAAGAAAAGGGTGATTAACGCCGTGCAGAACAGATTGATGTAGAACACATAACCCACGTTAAGTCCGTCATCGTAGATTCCGAACGGATTCAAACCCAACTTCGGCAGAATCACGAAGTAAGCGAGATTCATGAATATGTTCAATCCGATGAAGAGTAGTTTCAGCGCGGCGAATTTAAGAGGGCGCTTCTTGTGCCTCAGGTATGCGAACGGGATGCATTGGAAAGCGTCGATCGCCACCGTGGCGGCCATCGCCCAGACGTAGGACGGATGGTCAGCGTAGCCAAGGGCCGAGGAAATCGGCCTGATGAAAAGCACGACCAACCCCGCGAACAGCACCGAGGTCGTCAGCACCGAAGTAAGGATCGTTGAATATACCTTGTCCGGATCCTCTCCCTCTTTGTTGGAGAATCTGAAGAATGTCGTCTCCATCCCGTAGGTCAGTATGACAAGCAGCAGGGCCGTGTAGGCGTACAGGTTCGTCACGACACCGTAGCCACCGCTTGACGAAGCGATGACGTGGGTGTAAAGCGGGACGAGGAGGTAGTTGAGGAACCTCCCGATGATGCTGCTGAGGCCGTAGATCGCCGTGTCCTTGGCCAATGACTTCAGATTTGCCATTCTATGTTAATTTCAATATTACTCTTTCCGAGCACTGAGCTTGTTACTCCGGTCACCGAGCTTGTTACTCCGGTCACCGAGCTTGTCACTCCGGTCACCGAGCTTGTCGAAGTGGCGGGAAGAGTTGCTTCGACAGGCTCAGCAACCAATGAAATCACCTGATTCCGTACTTGCGCAGAATCTTGACGATAGGCTTCCTGATGGACTCGGCCCAGAGTGTGTAGCCGTAATCCGAAGGGTGTATTCCGTCCACAGAGGTCTCGTGGTTCGGAGCCGTCGCGCAGGTCGCGGTTACGAAATAGACATCAGCATATTTCTTCACCGCTATATTCATAAGGCTGTCAACAACTTCCATTCTGCGTCCTTCGCTCTTGTCGCTGCCCGTGTTGAAATTGCGGCTTTCCCTGTAGATTGTCTTCTGGAAGATCATCGGGACTCCTGGATGGGCTGCCTGAACCTTCTCGATGAACGGGAATAATCTCTCCTCGATCTGCTCCGGTGTCGGATTCGAGAACGAGTCGAACACGAAAGCGTCCACATCGGCGGCGCAGAGCACATCTGCAAAATAGGATTGGAGCTTGCAGTTGCCGCTGCATCCGAGGCTGAGGAACTGGAGACCGGTCATCCTCGAAAGCTGGTCAGGGTAGGACATCCCGGCTCTGGAAGTGCTGATTCCGTGCGTGAAGCTGGAACCGAATATTCCGATCCTGTGGCGGAAAGGATTCTCGATGGCCTCGATCGTGGCTCCTTCGTTGACTCCGATCTGGATGGATTTCTCCTCGCTCAGGATAGGCAGGTACATCAGACACTCGTGCATGGAACCGTCCAGATTGCCGATAAGCACGACATTGTCATCCGGTTTCTGGTCAGATGTCACCTTCGAGGCTGCCCAGAGCCATTTCCCGTCTTTCTTTATGTAAAGGTCATAGCCTCTTGCGGCGAGTCCTCCGGTGTTGACCGGAAAGCCTCTGTCAAGGTATTTGGTCTTGACCGTTATGGTCTTGGAATCCGTCCTGAACGCCACGGAAAGACCGGCCGACATCCTGACCTGCTTGTTCTCTCCGGCCGTGAACCCCTTGAACTTAACGGTGTCCACCCTGTGGTAAGGGTTAGGAGTGTCGGTCATAAGTTTTCCGACCATAGTAAGGTCGGACGCCTCGGTGAAAGTGTACTTCACCGGTTTTTTCTGCGCGGACATCGTCACTGCCGTGAGTGACAACATCAAGATTGCGATTGTTTTTCTCATATTGTTTTGATATTTGAGCCCACTTGAAATAGTGCCATTTGCCACTTTTTACCCCTTACAGAAGTATC
>UQUJ01000082.1 GCA_900544195.1 uncultured Alistipes sp.
TCCTTCTACTCCGGCCTCGGCCCGATGCTCATCCTCGCGGCCTGCCGGTTCATATTCAAATCCTTTATTCCCTGACGTAGTGAGGCATCTCCGATGGAGTGATGATGGAGATCCCGCATAGCCCCTTCACCTCGCCGTCTTCCTTCCAGGCGAATTTGTGCACACCATGCTTCTTGATCGATGGTGTAGCGGTTCGAGATAAAGCATGACATACATCTTGGAAGAATCATGGCTTTTATTCCGGGATCAAAGCCTTAGCCGATGCCGTAAAAGGGCGTGGAGCGATGCTACTGACCACAATCCCGACCTTGCGTCCTGTTTATCTATGATTGACGAGCTGTGCGTTCGTCTCTGACAATCGACATTCGGATGGTGTCATGCCGGTCTTCCTTTTGAAGAACGTGCTGAAGTAGCGTGACGATGTGAATCCGATTCTCGTGGCTATCTCCGTGAAACTGAGAGCGGAGAACTTCACGAGCTCTTTTGCGCGTTCCAGACGCACTCCGTCGATATATTCCTTTATGCTTGCTCCTGTTATCTGTTTTACCCTCTTGAACAAGGCGGTATGGCTGACTCCAAGTTCCCTGCAGATCAGGTTTATGTCCATCTCCGGATCTTCAATGCTCAGTAGCACGCAGTGATTCAGCCTCAGCATGAAGGTTTCGTCTTCGGATTTCCGCTTGATCAGGCTCAGCTCCTTTTCCATGTCTTTCCGTATGTTATAGTTCCATCTCACACTGAAGAACACAAGTGTCAGCGCGATGGCTAAATTAAGGCCTATGTTGAAGGCATGTGATCTGTACCAGGGTGCCGGAACCTTGATGGTAAGGGCTCTTGACCAAGATGTCTGTCTTTCATCGGAGGACACGTAGGCCACATCTATGGCATATTCACCAGGTTGAAGATTCAATAAGGTGAAATAAGGAGAGCGCTGCCTGACAGTGTCTCGTCCGTTGACGCAGAAAAGGAACATCCTTCGCGCGAACAGGTCATCCCCTTCGGCATGGATGTCTATGCTGACCGATGCCGCAGTCCATTTGACCTTCAGGTTATCTCCCATTGATGCTCCGGGACATCTTTTGGAATCAATGGCGACATCGGAAAGAGCTATACGCGGGAGGGTGGTGGCCGGAGGTGCTGTTCCGTCAATGACCAGAAGCCCGTCCATCCCTCCCATGTAGATATTCCCGTCCTGTGACACGAGAGTCGCCTTCGGCCTGAATTCATTGTAATAGATGCCATGCGGGAATTTGTAGTCCTTGAATATTTTATGGTCGTTGTCCCATAGATAGATATCATTGCCTGTGCCTATCCACACGAGAGAACCTTTTGCGGCAACCGTTTTTGAGGACAGGAAAAGGTCGGCTTTGAGAGGTGTGGACGAGCCATCGGAAAGATCGATGTAAAATATACCACCATCGGTGGCTATCCATAGAAGCCCGTTTCCGGAATGGCTCACATTTGATATTCTGAAGCCGGGCGGAATTTCATGGACGATGTCCACAGTGTCCGAATCGTAATAGACACCATATATTCGTCTGCTGTCATAAAGGAAAGATCTTTCAGATGAATATCTCACCGCTGACGGTTGGCTGGTGAATGTCGTCAGCATTGGCAGTTCCCGCACCGAGCCTGACACAGGGTCATATCTGTGTACAGACCGGCTCAACAGAAGAATGGATCCGGAAATCTCGTTATGAAGATTCAAAGCGTTTCCTGAGTACATGATGTGGTTGTGCATTTTTTGATTGTGCACATTGAATCTGGAAATCTGTCCGTTGGTTTTGTCGAGCAGGAATATTCCTTCGGAGAAGGAAGAGATCATCAACTTGTCTTCTGAATACCCGGCGATGTCGGCGATTTTCATTCCGAAAGTTTTCGGAAACCATCTGAATTCCTGACTGTCCGCCATGAAAAGATTGACTCCGCCCCCATCTGTACCGATCCAAAGGTCATCCTTCCCGCTTTCTTGATAGGCGCAAAGGACACCGTTGTCACTCAGACCATATTTTTCGGACGGAACTGCTCTGAAAGTGTGCGTTGGCATATCCCTTATGACGAAGACTCCTCCCCTGACACGGATCGCCCAGATGTTCCCGAAAGTGTCCGGTATGATCTTCATGATGGAATTGTAAGGGATTGAGTTTTCGTCTCCGACTCTGTTTTTAAGACAGTGGATGTTCCCCGTGGCTGGTGTGATGATGCAGACCCCTCCGCCGTCTGTTCCCACCCACAGGTCCCCGTCCTTTTCGAGCATGGACAAGATGATGTCATTGCTAAGATCAGAATTATGCGTGGAATATGATGCCAGCAGTTCTCCTCCCATGGTGAAGCATCTGATCCCGTAGTTGTACAGGCCAAGCCAGAGACGGCCACGTAAATCAACAAACATCGATGTGATGTAGTAGCCTTCTGTTTGAAATGGGGTCTTGATGGATCTTGAGACCGGATCCACGACCCTGAGTCCGTTGAGGTGACTTCCGCATAAAATGTTCCCGTCCGGTAGTTCCGTGGCGAACGCTATTCTGAAATCATCGTTGAAACTGACTGTGAGTTCGGGTTTCATGGTCTTGAAGTCAAATCGGTACATGGAACGCTCCGTTCCGATGATGAATCCGTCTTGACACGGGCAGGAGACTGTCCCGGTGATGCCGAATTTACTTACCGAATCATTTGACCTGTCGTACACAATCAGTACGTCACTCGTCAGCGTCCATAGGTGTCCGTATGAATCAGCGCATACATCGATTATCTCTTTGTCAAAGGAGTTGTCTCCGGACCTCAACGCACTGAATTTTCGACATTCATAGCCATCGAACCTATACAATCCGTTATTTGCGCCGATCCAAAGGCAACCGTCTTTTTCCGGGAATATGCATGTGGCTCTTGAAGGGAATCCTGGAATCTGGCTCATTGTAGTGAAGGACAATGAACTCTTCCCTGTACTCAGAATTGGTAGGCATAGAAGTAAGGAAGCGATAAATGTCTTCAGTACTTTGGCTCTATATGAATCGGTTGCTGTCATATTTGTTGATTTTCGAACATAAAAATAATGATTTTTAAACATATTATCCAATGGTTTGAAACGATTTAAGGTTATTTTTGCCTCAAACACTATAACAATACTGGCTATGAGTTTAAAGCATCTGTTTTTATCAGCCGTGGGCTTTGTCATCAGCATGATCGCCCTGGCTCAGAATCACGAGTTGAAAGGAACCGTGATTGACAATGCGGGCGTTCCGGTCATCGGAGCAAGCATCGTAGAGGTCGGCGGAGACTCTTCCAAAGGGATGATCACGGGGCTTGACGGGAAGTTCGTTTTCAATGTCAGATCCGGAGCGACTCTTTCAATTTCCTGCATCGGTTATGTCACCAGGGAAGTCAAGATCGGAACCGAGAGCGACATCACTGTTGTGCTTGAGGAGGACAGGGAACTTCTCGACGAAGTCGTTGTTGTCGGCTACGGTGTCCAGAAGAAGGTCAATCTGACCGGTGCTGTAAGTTCGGTCAAGGGTGATGAGTTCACCAACCGTCCTGTGGCTGATGTGGCACAGGCTCTGCAGGGTCTTGTCCCTGGACTGACCGTGTCCAACTCCGCCGCCGGTACTCCTGGATCCTCGACCACAATCACCCTTCGCGGCCAAGGCAACCTGAGTGGATCCGGAACCCCGTACGTCCTTGTAGACGGTGTGGAGATGAGCCTTTCGGATGTCAACCCTAACGATGTCGGAAGCATTTCTGTCCTTAAGGATGCCGCCGCCTGCGCTATCTATGGCGCGCGTGCCGCTTATGGTGTCATCCTTGTGACCACCAAGAAAGGTGATCCGGGGAAAGCCAGGATCAGCTATCAAGGCAATGTCGGCTGGACCGCGCCTACACTTCTTCCTAAAATGGTCGATTCTTATGCTTTCGCGCGTTACTGGAATGAAGGCGTGACCAACACCGGCATGACCAACAGAAAGTACAGTGACGAGAAACTTGGTCTGCTTAAACAGTTCTGCGAGAATCCGTCTTCTGTGGATCCGTGGCAGGAACTTCCCGCAAACGCTTCGATGAACCCGGCGTTCGAGAATTCCGAATCCGGAATCGGTAACACCAACTATTTTGATCTTCACTATAAGGATTGGGCGTTCAAACAGCGTCACAACCTCAGCGTCAGCGGTGGTACGGAAAAGTCCAACTACTACATAAGTGGCGGAATGTACAATGAGGACGGCATCCTGAGCTTCGCGAATATGGGGCACAAGCGGTTCAATGTGTCTGCAAGGACCGACGCCCAGGTCAACAAATGGCTGAAGGCTTCGTTCAGCACCAAATTCATCAACGCCACCACTGATTCTCCTTTCGGTGACGGTGGACTGTCCTACGGTTTCTTCCACTCACTGGCCCGTTTCCGCCCGACAGTGCATTACCTTGATCCGAATGGCAACTACACGGAACTATCTATGATTCCATATCTAAGGAGCGGAACATTCACCAAGAGGAAAACCAACAGTTTTGAGTTCACCGCCGGCCTTCAGGCCAACCCGCTCAAGAACTGGTTTGTCAACTTTGACTACACGTATAGACTGAGGGCTCAGAGGTACGAGGCTCTGAACACCGCACCGCTCATCTATGCGGCTGACGGCCAGTCAACCAGTTATGGTGTCAGGGATGAACTCGGAATCACAAAAGACGGCCGTTACACTCGTTCCAACACAGACATCAACTATCAGACTCTCAATCTCTACACCAATTACAATCTGACCTTGGCTTCGGACCATAACCTCTCGTTCCTTCTAGGTTGGCAGGAAGAGCGGTTTGACTATGCCTATGGAAAGAACTCCGTGACCGGCCTATATTCGACCACGAATCCAAATGCCGCCATGGGGACAGGTAATCAGGTCGTGGCCGATGACCGCTATGCATGGGCGACCATGGGCTTCTTCGGCCGCGTCAACTATGACTACCAGGGACGGTATCTTCTTGAAGTCAACGGCAGGTACGACGGCTCGTCACGATTCGCCGCTGATCATCGCTGGGGATTCTTCCCTTCTGTGTCAGTGGGTTGGAATATTCATAAAGAGAAATTCATGAACAGAGCGTCATCCGTCCTGTCCAACCTCAAACTGCGCTTCTCATACGGCCTGCTTGGGAACCAGGCAGGGGCAGCAACCTACACTTTCGCATCCACGATGAATCTTTCAGGCGGTCTTGGCGGTTACATTTTCTCAGATGGACGTCATAGTTACACTAACGCTCCGGGCGTGATTGATCCACACACTACATGGGAGAAGGTGACGAATTCCAACATCGGTCTGGACTTCGGGTTTCTGGAAAACTCGCTCACCGGTTCATTTGACATCTTCCGGCGTGACACCAGAGATATGCTTGGGCCTGGCGAGGATTATCCGGATTTCTTCGGTGCTTCCGCCCCTCAGACGAACAACGCCTGCATGCGCAACCGTGGATGGGAGTTCGCGATCAACTACCGAGGCTCCATCGGACGTGACGTGCATTATACTGTCGGAGCGTCGGTCGCGGACGCCACGGCGGTTGTGACCGCATACGAAAATCCTACCGGAACCAATCCTGCGGGCAACTGGTATGTTGGCAAGAGTGTCGGCGAAATCTGGGGTTACAGGTCTTCAGGCCTGATTCTGAACAAGGCCGAGGCCGATGCCTACAATAAGGAATATGACCTTTCCTACATCAGTTCCTCTTTGTGGAGTACGGGAGATGTCATCCTGAATGATAAGGATGGCAATAAGAAAATCGACAAGGGCAACAATGTGCTTGGCGACATGGGTGACATGGAGATAATCGGCAACACCACTCCTCGCTACAACTACACGTTTAATCTCCAGATCGGATGGAAGGGACTGAGTCTCAGCGCTCTGTTCCAGGGTGTGGGCAAACGTGACTGGTGGCCGGGCGGCTCCTACTATTTCTGGGGTTGGGGACCTTTCGCGCAGGTCACTGTCTTTGAGGAGCATCTTGACTATTGGAGTGAGAGCAACCCTGGCGCTTATTACCCGAAGCCTTACATCCACAACGCCGGTGGCATCGGTGTCTATAACAACAAGAACAAGCAGGTGACGGACCGTTATCTTCAAGATGCCTCTTACTTGAGACTCAAGACTTTGACTCTGTCTTATGATCTTCCTGCGAAGTGGCTTGAGAAGATTGGACTTCATAAGATTCAGGTGTACTTCACCGGCGAGAATCTCTTGACATTCACCAAACTTGCTGGAATGTTTGATCCGGAAGGCATATTCACTTACAACTCTTACACCTCCGAAGGCGGAAAGAACTATCCGATGAACAAGGTCATTTCCTTCGGTGCGGTCATCAACCTCTAAATCACTTACATGATGAAAACAAGAAATATAATCATTAGTCTGCTTATCGCATCAGGTCTGTCCTCCTGTTTCAATCTGGATCTTACCCCGGAGGGAGTGCTTTCCACGGCTGATCCTTTCACCACCACAGGCGAGATGCGGAACTATATCAACCAGTTCTATGAGTCTGCCGTTCTGGTGCAGAATATGTCTGCCGGAGGAGGTAGCGGAATATGCGGGACTGACATCAACAGCGACAATATGGCCGCCAGTTCTCCTGTCACCAGAATCAACGGTGGGCTGTCGGTCGCCAACGCTTCCGCTCTGACATATTATAATAATATCAGAAACGTCAATTTCTTCCTGAACAATCTCGGTAACTATCCGGATCCGTCCCAGACTGATTTTTGTCAACTTGCAGGCGAGGGCTATTATTTCAGGGCCTGGTACTACTTCCAGCTTCTAAAGGACTATGGGCCTGTGTCCATCGTGAAGATTCCGCTTGACCCGGACTCCAAGCAGATGAAACTGGCAAGAGACAAGCGCACGGATGTGGCTGACTTCATCATCGAGGATCTTAAAACCGCCATTGACAATCTGGGCGAGCAATCCAGTTGCGCCACCATGAGGATCCATAAGGATGTGGCCCGCGCGTTCCTCAGCGAAGTCGCGCTTTACGAAGGCACATGGGAGAAGTACCACAAGGCGAAGAATGACAGGTTTTTCGACCCTTCCGTGACCGACGCGAAGATCAATGGTTATTTCCAGATAGCCGCTGATGCCGCGAAGGCAGTGATGGACAGGAATGTCTGGTCAATCTCCACCGGTGGAGGGACAGCCGATGCGTACCGCTCCATTTTCGCGACCGAGGATCTCTCCTCCAACAAGGAGATTCTGTGGTTCAAGAGATATGACGGGGACCAGATCGGCAACAGCGTGGACCGCTACCTGAACACAGGCGGCGCCGGTGTTGGTGCGACAGCATCCCTTGTCGATGATTATCTGACAATCGATGGAAGGCCTTTTGTAGGCGATGAACGTGAGAACGCCAAGAATCGTTACGGAGAAGAACTGCTTCCTACCGTCAGGGATCCAAGGCTCGCGCAGACCATAGCCGCTCCAGGCCAGAAGATCCACCCTGACGGAACAATTCTGTACTACTCTCCACTCAACGGCAACGGATCCGCCTACGGTACAAACACCACAGGGTATAGCATTCTCAAGCACAACCAGATTGACTATACCGGCAATGTCGAGGCGGAGAACAAGGGCTCGACACCTGCCATCCAGTTCAGATATGCGGACGTTCTGCTCAACTATGCCGAGGCTCTTGCGGAGATGGATGGCGCCGGGAACGCCTCCAAGATCATCGCTGCTGTTCAGCCGCTTCGCGATAGAGTGGGGATGCCGGCGATGGATTTCGACAGGGAGTATAACACTTCGACGGATTATCCTTTCAGGAATCTGAACAAGTATATTCAGGCGGTACGTCGTGAGAGAAGGGTGGAACAGGCCATCGAGGGCCGGCGTCTTACCGATATTTTCCGTTGGGCCGCCGCGGAGGAACTGCTCAGAGGCTGGTGGCCTACGGGAGCAAGATATGTCGGTACTGATCTTGAGGAGCATTTCAGGGAGCAACTGACCATAGGCACCAGTATTCTGGTCAACGCTAAGGGCGACATTGTTCCTCTCAATCCATCCACGGCCGCATTCGACGGTGGTTATGGTTTCAGGCTTGACAGGGACTATCTGTTGCCTATACAGGAACGTATGATCTCACTCACGAATGCCCTATGGGAGCAGAATCCTGGTTGGTAATATCTTGAAGAGAATATGAAAGAAGCGAAAATCGTATCAATCTCCGGAGTGGCGGCCATGTCGCCGCTCTGGGCTTTTCTCGCCGTAAGTTGCGGTTCGGCTGAGAAGACTGAAAAAAATCCCGGCAAGCCGTTAAACATCGTTTACATAATGTGCGATGACCATTCGTACCAGACAATCAGTTCCTATGACCGAAGGTATCTTGAAACCCCGAACATCGACAGGATCGCCGGCGAGGGCGCAAGGTTCACCAACAGTTTCGTGGCCAACTCTTTGAGCGGCCCCTCACGCGCATGTCTTCTGACTGGCAAGCACAGCCATAAGAACGGTTTCACGAACAACGAGCACGGAGTTTTTGACGGAAGCCAACAGACTGTGCAGCAGCTTCTCCGTGATGCGGGATACACTACCGCGATGGTTGGCAAATGGCATCTGGTAAGCGAGCCTACTGGTTTCGACTATTGGGACATCCTGACCGGTCAGGGAGACTACTACAATCCGGTGTTCATCAATAACGGTGAGCGTGAGTGCGTCCTAGGTTACAGCACCAACATAGTGACAGACAAGGCTATTGAATGGTTGGAGAACGGTCGGGACAAGGACAAACCGTTCTGTCTGTTCCTACATCACAAGGCTCCACATCGCAGTTGGATGCCTGATCTTCAGGACCTTGACCTTTACAATGACGTGACATATCCTTTGCCGGAGACATTCTATGATGACTATGAGGGAAGGGTTGCCGCCGGACTTCAGGAGATGAGCATAATCAAGGACATGAATATTGTCTATGATTTGAAGATGGCTGATCCTGAGAATGAGATCCACACACCTGAGAATCCGACCTTGGAGAGGTATGGCCGTGACCTTTACCTTCAGACAGGAGAGTTCCGCCAGGGGCGGATGACTCCGGAGCAGCAGGCTGTCTGGGACGCGCACTACGGGCCGATCATTGAGAAATTCAAGAGGGACAGTCTGAGTGGCGACGCTTTGTCCGAATGGAAGTACCAACGCTACATGCGTGACTACTGCCGCGTGATCCATTCTGTGGACCGCAACGTGGGACGTGTCTATGATTACCTTAAGGAGCATGGACTCTTGGAAAACACCCTTGTCATCTATACTTCCGACCAGGGATTCTTCATGGGAGAGCATGGTTGGTTTGACAAGAGGTTCATGTACGAGGAGAGTTTCCGCACTCCGCTTCTTGTCCGTTTGCCTGATTGCATGAACGGGCCAAGAGGCTGTGACATCGATGGCTTTGTTCAGAACATCGACCACGCCGCCTCTTTCCTTGAACTTGCGGGAGCGCCAATTCCGGATGACATCCAAGGTGAAAGTTACCTGCCGATGCTGAAAAGCGGCAAGGCCGCTGGCAGGAAGTCTTTGTACTATCATTATTATGAATATCCCGCCGAGCATGCCGTACGCCGTCACTATGGTGTCCGCACGTCACGCTACAGCCTGATGCATTTCTACAACGACATTGACGAGTGGGAACTTTACGACCTGAAGAAGGATCCACAGCAGATGCGCAACATCTACGGCCAGCCTGGCACGGAGAGACTGACCAAACGCCTCATCAAGGAACTTCACAGACTGCAGGACTTCTATGATGATCCGATAGAAACCACACTCCATTGATACGACTGATTGTAATGTATCGGTTAATTAATGAAGAGGAAAGCTGCTTTTGAGATTAACACAGACGTGGGGGAGACGCGCTTATCGTCTCCCTTACTTCGTCTTATGCCTATATTGTGCCGAAAACATTGCCGTTAGGCTCCGGTGCCAGAAGTTCATGGCAGCCATTCACCCGGATAGGGCTCGCGAAGCGCGTAGGCCACCATGAGCTCCAGACACCGGAACACCCGACCGGTTTACCTAATGTTGCGGCGGACGGGGAGGAGGGCGATGATGTAGCCGATGAGGGCTACACCGGCGATTGTGGCGAGGACGTCCTGCCACTGGAGGATTACGGGGTAGGCGTTCACGAGGAAGCTGCCTGGCATCTTGATGAAGCCGAAGTGCTGCTGGGCGAGGGAGAAGCCTATGCCGACCACAAGACCGGCGGCGAGACCGAGAAGGGAGATCAGCCAGCCTTCCAGAGTGAAGGTGCGGCGGAGCATCTGGTCGGTGGCCCCGAGGCTGCGGTAGGTCTCGATGTCATCCTTCTTCTCGATGATCAGCATCGTGATGCTGCCGAAGATGTTCAGGGCGATGATGATGATGACGAAAATGAGGATCAGGAATATCGCCGCCTTCTCGTAGCGCATCATCTTGTAGAGCGACGGATTCTGGCGGAAGCGGTCCAAAACCTTGAATTCAGGGCCTAACTCTTTCTGAATATGCTTGATCGCGGAACGGATGTCTTTCGCCGTGGAGCCTTCGGCCAGGCGGATCTCCACTCCTGAAACCTCTTCCTCATAGCCAAGCAGCTTTCTCATCTCCTCGATCGGCACGATCATCAGATCATCGTCAATCTGCTGGTTGACCGAGAATATTCCTGAAGGGCGCATCCGTACGGTTTCAATCGAGGCCGCCGGGTTCGCAAGCGAGAAATTCCTGTCCCTGATCGGGAAATATAATTCCGCGGAGGCGAGGAACGCCGGATTCATTCCCATCTTGTAAGCCAGGCCCGCGCCGACAACCATCTGCGGCAGCTGGCCTTTGTGCAGGGAAAACTCTCCGTTGGTGATGTGTCCGGCAAGGGTGGAGCCGGCTTCGAAAGTGCTGTCAACGCCCTTGGCCTTGGCTATTCCCTGATGCCCGTCATAGTCCACGAACACATTCTCCTGAAGGATGAGGTCATATTCACCGATCATCGGATTCGCCTTGATCCGGTCGAACGCCTCGCCTTCGGGGATGAAGACCTTGCCTTTGGCGGGGGTGATGAGAATGTCCGGCTCGACATTGCTGAGGGT
>UQUJ01000083.1 GCA_900544195.1 uncultured Alistipes sp.
GGATCGGGGTCTTCGCGAGCCGCTCCCCATTCAGACCCAACGGTTTGGGGCTTTCGTCAGTCAGGCTGGAATCCATTGAATATGATGCCAAGGATCCGGACGGCAAGCCTGTCGGGCCGGTGATCAATGTTCTTGGCGCGGATCTGATGGACGGGACACCGATCTACGACATAAAGCCTTACGTCTCCTACGCGGACAGCCATCCGGAGGCGGCATCGGGGTTCGTGGACGGGAAGGAGTGGAATCCGCTGAAGGTTGTGTTCGCCCCTTCGGTCACAGAGCCTTTCGAAGTAGCCGGATGGACGAAAGCCGATGTTGCCGCCCTGGAAGAGGTGTTGGCGCAAGACCCGAGGCCAAGTTACCAAAACGACCCCGACAAAGTCTACGGAATGATATTCAATGACTTGGACGTAAGGTTCAAGGTCGATAGTGATGTCCTGACCATTGTCGAAATCAAGCATCCGAAGGCCGAAGGCTGATCAACAGACACAAACAAAACGAACGAGAACAAATGAAGCAATACCCGTGACCTGCCACAGGAATGAAATCACTTACGAGGAGCAGCCTGACGGTTCCTACAGGAAACACATCGTCCGCCGCTGCGTCGGCGCTCCACACAGCTGTCAGGCTGGCGCCCCTTTACGGGCATGTGTTCTATGGCCAGGACGCATCCGCAAGCGCGGTGCTTGCAAACCAGCTTATCACGGACAGAGAAGGCACGGAGGCCGCGGAGCATAAAAAGCAAGAGCATCTTCGTAAACTTTATGCACAGTCTTCACAGAAAAAGGCCGGTCACAAGCCCGTCGAACCGTTCCCGGCCTCCAGTTTCATTAAGGGGGAACCATTCGGGAACATATCGGGGAAGAGGCTCGGCATAGAGGAAGTGGAGCCGTTCTTTGACTGGAATATGTTCGCTGCGATCTGGGGAATAAAAAGTGGAACAGGACACGACGAACTGAGGAAACTCCGTGCCGACGCACATAAGGAAATTGATAGACTAAAGAACGGAAACGCTTGTCGGATAACCATTTCGGCAAGGTTTGACGGATGTCATAGCGAAGGGGACGACATTGTCTCCAAAGATTTCCGGCTGCCGATGCTCCGGCAGGAAGGCGAACGGTCACTGGCCGATTTCGTTCCGCCTAAGGAATATGGGTTCGAGTCGCCTATGGGGATGTTCGCGATTTCCGTGCGCACCGAATCACATCCATCCGGATGCGACTGTCCGGCTTGCGGCACGGAATACGGGCCGATGCTTACCAGGGCCGTACGGCTGACTCTCGCGGAGGCGGCGTCAGAATGGCTGAGCAGGCATATTCATAAAGAACTGCCGGACGGATTCAAGGAGGCGAAGGTCATCAAGCCTGCGGCGGGGTATTCAAGTTGCCCGGACCACACGCTCAAGCGGGATATTCTTAGGTTGCTGCCTGAATCAGAGAGGCTTGGCATCACGCTGCTGGACAGTTGCGCTATGATTCCGGACGCCAGCATCTGCGGACTCATATTCATTCATCCGGATGCCACTTATCCCGAAATCCGCCGCGTCAGCCAGAAGGCGATTGATGAATATGCCCGCAGGCGTGGTATGTCAGATTCCGAGAAGGAGCGCTTCCTGGGGCATCTGCTTTAGTACGCCATATTCCACATGGCATTCTGGGCCGCTCCGCTCTTGGAGGCGTCCATCTTGCCGAAGTTCCATGTGAAGGAGAGGATGATCCTGCGGCCGAGCACATTGGTGTAGGAGTTCTGGACGTAATCCTCCTGCACGGTACGCATCAGTGACCTTGCGCTGTCGAGCAAGTCCTGAGCGGTAAGGGTGATATTGAAAGACTTTATGTTCTTTCCGACACTGAAATTCCAGCGGACATAGTCATCATTATAACCGGAACCATAACCTCGCAGGATTCTATAGGAGAAATCAGACTGGAACTCAAACTCGTGAGGTGATGTGTAGGATGGACTTATTCCAAAACTTGTATCCCAAACATCTGTATCCGCCTTTGAATCCAGGGAATATCTTGATTTTGAATTATTAACCCCTGACCCGAGTTGCAGAGAGAAGCGTTCGAGATTCAAGGTTACCATCATACTAATATTCGTTCTGACACTTCGTGTCAAGCTTTCCTGAAAGCCGCTCTGTCCGGAGTAGAAAAGGTTTCCGGAAGCGTCTCCCCAGAATTTGCTCATAAAGTCGGTGTAGTCAAAAGAGTCAAGGTCGATCTCAAGATTGTCGAGAGTGCCTTTGCTTTGATAACTTACAGATCTGGTGACACCAAATCCACCATTGACGGAGAGTTGCAGTTTACCGTCCTTTGACAATGGGGTGAAGAAATTAAAGTCGGAGCTGTAACTATAGGAAGGTTTCTTAGTGTTCACCGGAATCGAATATCTGACGCTGTTCTCATCAAACCAAATGGCTGACACCTGCGAATTGGAGGAATAATCTCCAAACAGCCATCCATTGAACCGGGCTTTCCCCCAAGAGCCCCTGTAGGTGGTCGTCACAGATTCTTTTGTAACCGGTTTAAGGTAAATGTTTCCCGCCGTGATCCTTGTCGGATTGACAATGTTGAATGTCGGCACGATGCTGGCTGAAGAAGGCCTGGCCGTTCTGCTGGACAGTCTGAAATACACATTGTTGTTCTTGTCGGAATATCTCACGTTCACGAAAGGCGAAAGCGTTGTCTGCCACTCGTCCACTCCTGTTTTGGTGTCAAGCCCGAAAGAACGGGCATAGTTCTCGTTCTTGTAGAGCCTTGCCTGACCACCGAACTGCACGTTGGTCTTTCCCTTGTTGAACTGAGCCAGAAGCTGTCCCTCATTGGAGAAATAGTAGTTGTCCGACACAGACGAGTAGTAGTCGTTGGCCGATCCGTCAGCATTGGACGCGTCACTGGTTGACTTCCTTACACTATAGCGCGAGCTCAATGTCGCGGACAGCGCCCAGTTCTTGCCGAACGGCTCGACGTATTTGAGCGATCCGCCTATGCCACTGTAACTGCCGTCCTTGTCGTAAATCAGATCACGAATGTCCTCTTTGCCTGAAGAAGCGAACGTTGTTTTTGAATATTCTGTCGATTTTCCGTCATTCGCACTCAAAGTGTAGTCAAGATCAAGGGTCAACGCGCGTTTATCTTTGCCGAGTTTCTTGATTCCGGCGCTCAAATCACCTCCGGTGGAGATTCCACTCTTCTTTGAAAATGTGTTTGACACCGAACGGTTTCTCTCCACACCTTCCATAAGCGACTGTGTGTTGCCAGTGGAAGTGTTGTTGTAGTCATACCAGGAAAAGTATGGCTCAAAGTAAAGTGATGTCTTCTTCCTGTTTTTCTTTTTGAACTCGGCGCGCACACTGAACTTGTCCAGATTGCCGTTCTCAACCTCGCCTGAAGTGTCGAAAAGGTCGCCATCCTCCTTGAATGAAGTCCGGTCAGTCCTCGAACGCTTGTCCACGTTCTCTGATGAGTAAACAACCGAAGCATCTGTGGTGAAGCCTTTTATCACATCCGAGTTCAAGTTCGTCCCCACCTGCCATCTTCTGTGCATGCCATTGTACGGCAATGACGGGACATCGCTCTCATTACCGTCATACATGACCAGCATCCCGGATCCGGGAGCCATGAAGTTGTAGCCGTTGGCTATGGTCGTGAGCTGGTTCCTCTCGCCGTAGGCCGAGACCATCGCGGAGCCGCTGAAGAGCAGATCCTTCCTTTCCTTGAATCCGTTGTCATCCTTGCCTGAAGCAGTCGTTCCTCCCGAGAGTTTGGCGTTGCCGAACCATCCGCTCTTATATTCCTCCTTCAACTCCACATCCATCACCTTCTCCTTGTCCCCCTTGATGCCGGTGAACTCGGCGGACTCGGACTCCTTGTCGATGACCTTCACCTTGTCAACGATCCGGGCCGGAAGGTTGTCGAGAGTGGCCTTGTTGTCCCCAAGGAAAAACGTCCTGCCTCCGACCGTTATCTTGCTGACTTCCTTGCCGTTGACCTTGACGGTTCCGTCCTCGCCTACCTCCACGCCTGGCATCTTCTTCAGCAGATCCGCAAGGTTGTCGTTGGACATCACCCTGAACGAGGAGGCGTTGTAGACGAGGGTGTCCCCTTTCATCTCCATCGGAGTCCCGACCGCAGAGACAGACGCCGCCTTCAGCATCTTGTCGTCCGGTCTCATCAGGATCGTCTTCGCATCATAGTTGCCACGGACATAAATCTTCTTATAGACAGGTCTGTAGCCGAGATATTCAATGCAAAGCAGATGCTCTCCTTTCGCCACTTTCTTCAACTCAGCCTTGCCGAGCGTGTCCGTCAGGGCGAAACTGGTGATGACCGTGTCCTTAGGATGCCTGAGATACGCCGAAGCGAACGCGATAGGCTCCCGCGTCAGCGAGTCAAGGACCTGCGCCTTCACCGTGAATGAAGTGCGTCCGAACATATCTTCAGATATGGCGATCTGAGCATCAAGCCTGGCTGTAAAAGACGCGGCGAAAAGCAAGGCGAGCGCGATGTATATTCCTTTCATCTAATTAAGCGGCAACAGAAATAACCCTCTATTTATGAATATGAACGCTTATTTGACGGGGATGCTGCGGCCCGGTTTTCCGAAACTCAATTTGGCGTCAACCTCGCGGATGTCGTCATCCGAGAACTTGATGGTCCATTTCGGCATCGTCATCAGTTCGAAAAGCGCGGCCTCGGTCATCGGAGCCGTGTAACGTATGCGGATGCATGGCTCCAGATCATCGTTAAGGGTGAGGTATGTTCCCAGAACCCCTTCATGGGAGGACAGATGGTTGCTGAGGAATGGCATCCCTCTCTTCACGATAGGTTTCTCGTAGTTGCGGTCAACAATCTCGTACCACCACTGGGCCGTGTCAAGATTGGTTTCACGGGCATACTCAGCGGCGAACTGGTCGAACATCATCCTTAGGTAGTCTGGAGTGGAGATCATGGTGCTTCCCTTCTCCAAACGGATGAACTTGAATCCGAGATCCATCGTCTTGACCCCGCCGCCGTGAACCGGCATCTCAAGGGTCTTCTTCTCGACAATATTCTTAAACCACGCCTCGTCCAGATCCTCGTCAGGCGCCATGTACACTTTGACGATGAGAGGGCACTCGTAGATGGACTCCAGACCGAATATCTTCTTTTCCGTGAGTCTCATCTGCATTCCGAGGTAGTTGAGGTCGAGTTTGTCGAACATCTTTTCCGTCCTGATGGTCACGCACTTGAGCGAGTCGTATTGCTCCGGCTCCAGGCTGTTGACCCTGAACTTGGAAGGGACGAAGATCAGAGCCTCGACCTTCGCGGCGTCAATGGCGTTGGCGTCATAGGTGACCACGACCGTGTGGCTTCCGACGAATGTCCTGACTCCATGGACTCCCGCCACCTTCTCCATCCTGGCCTTGAAGGCCATCGAACTGCCGAAGCACTTGACCGACTTGAGGCCTTCCATCCTGACCGTCTCCAGTTTCATTCCCGGTTCTATCCCCCACTTCTCGTCGATTGTAGGCACCTCGAACTTTCCTCCGATGATGAACGCTATGGCGACAGCCACGACAGTCAGTACCGCAGGAATATACTTGGCTGACTTGCAGCGTTTTCCATCAACCTCCTTTCTTACGCCGACACTGAGTGCGCCAAGAGGGCAGGAGGCGACACACTCGCCGCAAAGGGTGCAGTCAACAGAATTGACCTTGCCTTCAAATGACGGAACATCAATATTATAAGGACAGTTCTTCTGGCAGAGACGGCAGTTGCCGTTGCATTTGCCGTTGTCGATAACCACGCCGAGCAGCTGCGGCTTTGGCCTTCCGCAAAGGATCTCCAGCAGGTAACCGAGCAGACACATGGCTCCAAGCAGCCAGACCCAAGGCAGCTGTAGTCCGAGAAGGCCAAGAATCCACCACACACCCACAAGCACGACCATCCACACCCAGAATTTGAGGGAGTTGCAGATCGCTCCGAGCGGGCAGATGTACTTGCACCAGAACCTGTCCACAAAAAGACCGGGGATAAGCACAAGCGCCAAAGCGGCGACGGACATCCAAAGCGTGATCTCACCCTTGAATCCCGTGGCCGTGGCGTAGTACGGGTCGAAATTCTTGCAGAAGAGCTCGCTTGCGGTCAATGTCATGTAGAAGGTGATGAACAGAAGCACGTACTTCACGATCCTCAGCACCTTGTCGGCGACACTGCGCTCATTGATGTTGAAGGCGTTGAACCCGATGGCCTGCCTGAGTTTCTTCAGAAGATCCTCCACCGTTCCGACGGGACAGAGGTAGCCGCAGAACAGCTTGCCGAGAAGCACGACTGCCGCCGCGAGGACAACACCCATCGCGATCTGCATGCTTGTCATCGAGCAAGGCAATGAACCGTTGGCGAAATAGGTTCCCAATGCCTCCAGGCCGCCGAAAGGGCAGTATTTTTCCGGATCCGGAGCATTCATGTCAGTGAACACGAGCGAAGCGAGTCCGCTCAAGAAGAAAACCAGCAGTGCCAGCACTCCCAACTGGAGAAGGTACTTCGGCCAATTGGACTTGAAGGTAGATTTCTTAGCCATATCAATGTGTCATTTATCGTCACGGACATCGTACCTTTCGGCACTCATCCCGAATTTTGCGAATATACAATTAAAATCCTTCAAAACACACATTTCCGAAGCTAAATAATGCTAAATTATGGCAAATCAACCGAACGAGCGCAAAACCGGACAATCGGGTGCGATCCCTCATCATATATTCGGGAATAATTTGGAATATCGACTTAATTTCCTACATTTGCCCGCTACATTTAATAACACTATTTTTAGATAGCTTATGTTCAAGATTCTTGAAAGAGTGATGCTGACTCCTAACATCTGCAAGATGGTGGTGTCGGCTCCAAGGATTGCCGAGGCCGCCAAACCTGGGCAGTTCCTGATTGTCCGCTCCGACGAAAAGGGCGAACGCATACCACTTACCATCAGTGACTACGACAGGGAGAACGGCACGGTGACCATCGTCACCCAGCTCATCGGAGCATCCTCCGCCGCCATCATCTCCAAGGCTGAGGGCGAGTTCTTCCGTGATGTCGTGGGACCTCTGGGCAACCCTTCCGCCTTCGTTGACAAGACGGATGAGGAGCTGAAAGGCCAAAGGTACATATTCATCGCCGGCGGTGTCGGCACCGCTCCGGTCTACCCTCAGGCTAAATGGCTGCACGAGAGAGGCATAGCGGTCGATGTCATCATCGGAGCGAAGACCAAGGATCTTCTTATCTACAAGGAAGAGCTGGCCTCCGCCTGTGACAACCTTTACCTTTGCACTGACGACGGTTCGGAAGGATTCCACGGAATGGTCACCGGCCTGCTTGAGAAACTGGTCAATGAGGGCAAGGAATATACCCAGGCAGTGTCAATCGGCCCTATGATCATGATGAAGTTCTGCACCCTGACCTGCAAGAAACTCGGCATCCCTGAGGACGTGAGCCTGAACATGCTGATGGTGGACGGCACGGGGATGTGCGGTGCATGCCGCGTGACCGTGGCCGGAAAAGTGAAGTTCGCATGCGTGGACGGTCCTGAGTTCAACGGCTATGACGTTGATTTCGACGAGGCCATGAGGCGTCTCGGACAGTACAGGTCCGAGGAGACGGATGTTAAATCTAAAATGGGAATATAATGGCACAGAGAATACCAAGAGTACCGGTACGCGAGCAGGATCCGAAGGTACGCGCGCATAATTTCGAAGAGGTCTGCTACGGCTACAACCTTGAGGAAGCCACGACAGAGGCCTCACGCTGTCTCCATTGCAAGAATCCCCGCTGTGTGCAGGCCTGCCCTGTCAGCGTGAAGATTCCTGAATTCATCGCCAAGGTGGCCGCAGGTGACATCGCCGGAGCCGCCGCCATCATCGCCGAGGACTCCTCCCTTCCGGCCGTCTGCGGACGTGTCTGCCCGCAGGAGAGTCAGTGCGAGGGCAGCTGCATCCTCGGTGTCAAGGGTGAGCCGGTGGCCATCGGAAAGTTGGAAAGGTTTGTGGCTGACTACTCTGCCACGACCGGCGCCAATCCTGTCGAGGCTCCAGCCGCTCCGACCCCTGGCCGCGCGAAGGTTGCCATCATCGGTTCCGGCCCTGCAGGCCTGGCCTGCGCCTCCGACCTCGCCAAGAAAGGCTACGATGTCACGATCTTCGAAGCCCTCCACAAGGCCGGCGGTGTGTTGGAATATGGCATCCCTGAGTTCAGGCTTCCTAAGGACACCGTCCTCAAGCGCGAGATCGACGCTGTCAAGGCGCTCGGAGTCAAAATAGAGACCGATGTGATTGTCGGAAGGACGGTCACCATCGACCAGCTGATGGACAAGGAAGGCTTCAAGGCCGTGTTTGTCGGCACGGGAGCCGGTCTGCCGAAATTCATGGGCATTCCTGGCGAGAATCTCAACGGGGTTTTCTCCGCCAATGAGTTCCTGACGAGAAACAACCTTATGAAGGCTTTCCGCGAGGACTACCTGACCCCGATCCACGCCGGGAAGAAGTGCTGTGTCGTCGGTGGAGGAAACGTGGCGATGGATGCCGCAAGGACAGCCTTGAGGCTTGGCGCCGACACCACCATAGTCTATCGTCGTACCGAGAACGAGCTTCCTGCAAGAAAGGAGGAGGTACATCACGCCAAAGAGGAGGGCATCGACTTCCAGATGCTTACCAACCCGGTAGAGATCCTCGGTGACGAGAAAGGCTGGGTAAGGGCGATCAAGTGCATCAGAATGGAGCTTGGCGAACCTGACGCGAGTGGCCGCCGCTCCCCTGTCCCGATCCCTGGCTCAGAGTTCGAGATTCCGACCGAGACTGTGATCATGGCCTTGGGTACCGCTCCTAACCCTCTGATCGTGAACACGACCAAAGGCCTCCAGGCCACACGTCGCGGCGGACTCGAGGCTGACGCCGAAGGCCGCACCACCAGAGAAGGCATCTTCGCCGGCGGAGACGCCGTCACAGGAGCCGCAACCGTGATCCTAGCCATGGGTGCGGGCCGGAAGGCCGCGGCTGCGATTGATGAGTACCTCTCCGCCAACGATTAACGATCTTTTTCCTTACGATAATCGAGACACCACAAATATGGCTGCCATAGGGGAATTTCTCTATGGCCAGGGCAACCGCATCAAATTCTAGCGCCCCTAAGCAGTTCCAGAAGATAGTCCTG
>UQUJ01000084.1 GCA_900544195.1 uncultured Alistipes sp.
TAAGTAATCATTAAAAAATAACTTGAACAATTTGTATATCTTTATGGTCTATATTCCTTTTCTCATCAGTCGTGTACCACCGGCACACTCCTTCTTCCAAAAGAAATCTATCCTCAAAAATCTGACACAAAATTTAGTTCAACTTATTTTTTAACGCTTACTAAAAAATAACTAGCATCACCTTAGGCAATCTTTTTGGTCTATATTCCTTTTCTCATCAGTCATGTGCCACCGGCACACTCCTTCTTCCCAAAGTAATCTATCCTCAAAAATCTTTGCCAAATCCGCGGCAACTTATTTTTGCCGCTTACCAGGCTTGCGACTAATAATTTCTAGTAAGAAATTTTCTGAGTGTTGCAGCATGAGGTAAAAAATAAAATTTGAAATTTCGGTAACGTGCATAATTCCAAATTATCCTTTTTTGACCGGTTTTTCACAATATATCCGTGAAATGGAACGCGTTGATTAGTAGTAATTTATAAAACCCTGCCAGTCTGTGTGAAATGGCAGGGTTTTATAAATGTCTATCATATAATGAATTACATATCACGCCCGGATGATCTCCACCTCGCCGTCAAGGCCGATTTTGATGATTTGGGAGGCGAGGCCGGTGGCTCCGGCTTCGAGACGGGGATCAACTGTGTAGTCAACGGCGTTTTTGATCTCTTCGGAGATGTCATGGAACTTCTTTGGTGTCGGTTCTCCGGAGATGTTGGCAGAGGTGGAGACGATAGGTTTGCCGAGTTTGTAGGTCAGTTGTAGGCAGAACTCCATCATAGGGATGCGGATGCCGACCGTGCCGTCCGCCGCCACGGTGTTGTGGGCCAGATGGTAGCGGTCAGCTTTCCAAGGTTCCCCCTCGGCCGGGGCGGGATAGGTTTTGGCTCCCGGGTAGATCAGGGTCATCGGCCGGTCGTTGACCTCGACCAGATCTATAGCCATCGGCGGAATCTCATTGACGTACAACGCTATCTGATCCAGACTGTTGGCTAGCAGGACCAGCGATTTGCTATCTGAACGATGTTTGATCTTATAAATATTTGCGACGGCCTCTGGATTGGTCGCATCGCAGCCTAGTCCCCAAACTGTGTCGGTAGGGTAGAGGATGACTCCGCCCTCTTTCAGGACCTTCAACGTCTCGTTAAGGATCTCATCTATAGTCTTCTTCTGCATATTATTAAATATTTCGTTTTATCTCGTGCGCAGAACCGCCCCTCTTGCTCACCAGGCTGCCCTCCTTGCCGGTCTCGTGCGCAGAACCGCCCCTCTTGCTCACCGGGCTGTCCTCCTTGCCGGTCTCGTGCGCAGAACCGCCCCTCTTGCTCACCAGGCTGCCCTCCCAAAACGATCCCCAGCCAGATTCACGGCACGTGGCCTACTTGGCAGCCGACTTCTCCAGAAAGTGGAGGTAGCAGGCTGTCACGGCTGTCACGGCTGCTGTCTCGGTGCGGAGGCGGCTTGGACCCAGATGTACGGGGATGAACCCGCACTTGACAGCCAGGCTGGCCTCCCCCGGCGAGAAATCACCCTCCGGACCGATCAGCACCGTGATCTCGGAATCCTCGGACGCTCCTTGCATGACATCTTTGATAGAACGTCTGACGGTCTCGCCATCAAAGCAGTAGCAGATCATCCTGATGCCGGCATCCTCGCGGTGGGCAAGGATGAAGTCACGAACAGACGCGGGCTCCTCAACGACCGGAAGTTTGGCCTTCAGGCTCTGCTTCATAGCCGAAAGCACGATCTTGCGCGTCCTTTCCGTCTTGAACACCTTCCGCTCGGAACGTTCCCCGATGACAGGTGAGATCACGTCCACCCCAAGTTCTGTCGCTTTCTCCGCAAACCATTCGAAACGGTCATTGTTCTTCGTCGGACACACCGCCATATTCAATGAATATGAATGTCCTCCCCACCCGGGGACGGCTTCCAGAATCTCCGCCGCCGCTCCTTTGGTAGAATCGTCCGTCAGGCGGCAGCGGTACATGTTCCCGATGCCGTCCACAACGGTGATCTCATCCCCGGCCCGGTGGCGCAGCACTTTGATGCAGTGTGTGCTCTCCTCTGCATCCAACAGCGCGGAAGTCCCGTCAATCTCGTAGGTGTAAAAAATCTCCATGCTGCAAAGATACAACATTGGATAATAAAGAGTACCTTTGTGACCATGAAAAAACGATATGAATCACTGGATGTCCTAAGAGGACTGACAGTCGCGTTTATGTGCATAGTGAACAATCCGGGATCATGGGCTCACATATTCCCGCCGCTAAGGCATGCCGGATGGGTAGGATGCACTCCTACGGATCTTGTTTACCCGTTCTTCGTGTTCTGCATGGGTTGCGCCATGGCATTCTCTTTCTCTAAATATGAGAAAACCACTGCCAAGGCCTATCTTAAGGTTCTGAAGAGAGGAGCCTTGATCTTCCTTGTCGGCTTTGCTCTGAACCTTTACCCGTTCTTCCCGACATCGATGCATGACGAGACATGGACTTTCTGGCAGAACTACCTCTATTGGTTCCAGCATAAAAGAATATTCGGGGTCCTTCAAAGGATAGGAATGGCTTATGCCGTAGCAGGGTGTCTCGCTCTGTGGCTCAAGAAGCCAGGCAAGATAATGGCAGCGATCGTGACTCTCTGCGTGACATACACAGGAATATTGCTGCTCTTCGGCCGGGATCCGGGCGCGTTCACCCTTGAGGGGAACGTTTCGGTGAGGATTGACACCTGGCTTGTCGGTGGAAACCATTGCTACCATGGCTATGACGGCACCAATTTCGATCCGGAAGGCCTTCTTGGCTCCATGACATCAGCATGCTCATGCCTGCTTGGCTATCTTATCGGCTCGATGATTCTTGGTTCGCAAAGGAATATGTCCGCTCTTTATGAGGCCTCGTCCAAAGAAGGTGTCACGCCGGCCGAATCTACCGGTCAGACTACAGACAGCCGGTCGCTGAACTTGTCAAAGTGCCAACAGGCCATCGCCTATTCCCAGGACAGAGTTGTCAACAGAACCTTTGTCTATGGCTGTCTGTCTTTGATCCTTGGCATGATCCTCAGCATCTGGGTCCCGATCAACAAACCTCTATGGTCGATCTCCTACGTGTTCTTCGCCGGAGGATGGGCGATGCTGGCTCTTGCGTTTTTGGCCTACCTGATCGACATCAAGGGCTACAGCAAGCCGTTCGAGCCTTTCAAGGCCATGGGAATGAACGCCTTGATGGCTTTCGTGTTCGCCGGTGTCATCGCCAAGAGCTATGGGTTCTTCGGCTTTGCCCCGGGTCGCTATTTCGGTGCGAACGAGTACATGTCCCTGCTTTGGGCCTTGATCTTCGTCTCCGTCATCTTCTGCATTCTCTGGGTGCTTTACAAGAAGAAGATAGTCATTAAACTGTAAGTTGTCATGTTTATCGGGCTGATCTCCGACACGCACGGCGTGTTCGCCGATGATGTACGGAACTTTCTCTCTCCTGTGGACCAGATCTGGCATGCGGGAGATTTCGGCACGCTTCAATGCGCTCAGGATATCGCCGCGTTCAAACCTCTTGTCGGGGTTTATGGCAACTGCGATGGCTTGGATGTAAGGCAGGAATATCCCTCTTTTCAGAACTTTGAATGTGAAGGACTTAGAATCTTGATGACGCACATCGGACTTCGCAGGGGCAGCTATTGGGCCTACAATCCGCACCAGCCGATGTATGATCTTCGCTCCAAGGCTCTGATTGACTCTTATCACCCGGACATATTCGTTTGCGGGCACACACATATTCCTCAGGTTTTTCACGACAAAAGGGAAGGTTTCTTGTTCATGAATCCTGGTGCATGTGGCTATCAAGGCTCTTGTGATGTACCCAGAATGGCACTCCGCTTTCAGATTGTAAGAGGCAAAATTTCGGCGATGGAGAAGTGTGAACTGCCGAGATAGACAAAAAAAATGACAAAAAAGGCTAAAATTTTATTGCATTTTAGAGAAAACTATGTACTTTTGCGCTTTGAAAAACGAGTTGAGAGTAACTATGTTTTTTTAATTTATAATTATTATGAAGAAGGTATTTATGTCTGTTGCGGTTGTGGCTCTTATGGTAGCCGCTTCTGCTTGCGGTAACAACGCAAAGAAAGCTGAGGCTGTTGAGACTGAGGCTGCTGCTGTTGAAGAGACCACTACTTGCTGTGGCGATTCAACCGCTTGCTGCGACTCAACAAAAGCATGCTGCGATTCAGTAAAGGCTGAGTAATTTCAGTCACATCCCTCTGGGAGGCTTTTTGTGCGGTGTCCGGGTTAAAACCCAGATGCTGCAATTTTTTTTGCCTTAACCAGTCCGTTTGCCTATCTTTGGTAGGCGTTAAGGATTACTTGACAGGTGCGGCGCCGAATCTTTCGGTCCCGGAGGTACTTGTCCCGGTTTCGGTCGCTGAGTCACTATTCCGGTCGCTGAGCTTGTCGAAGCGCCCGTCCCACGATGCCGTGTTGGTTCGACAAGCTCCCCAACCACAGAACGAATAAACTACTACACGCATGAAAGAAAAAACAGTCTGGTTCTGCTCGAATTGCGGCAATGAATATCCCAAATGGATGGGACGTTGTCCGGCTTGCGGTGAATGGAACACCATGGTGGAGCAAAAGGTGGTCACCGGTGGTTCCCGTAAGTCCGCGGTGACGGAGTCTGTGCCGGGGGCGAGCCGCAGGCCGCAGAAACTTGAAGAAATAGACTCAAGTTCCGAAGTCAGGCTTTCTCTGAACAATGAGGAGATTGACAGGATCCTCGGTGGTGGCATTGTGGAAGGTTCCCTGGTCCTGATCGGTGGTGAGCCTGGAATAGGCAAGTCCACTCTTTCGCTCCAGATTCCGCTTGGCTGCCCGTCCCTCAAGACCCTCTATGTCACCGGTGAGGAAAGCCTACGGCAAGTCAAGATGCGCGCCGACCGCCTGGGCGGTGATGCCGCCAACTGTCAGATCTACAGTGAGACACTGATTGAGAACGTGGTCTCGCAGGCTCGTGAGATCGAACCGGACCTGATGATTGTGGACTCTGTCCAGACAATGTTCTCGCAGACTGTTGATTCGACTCCCGGCTCTGTCACCCAGATCAAGGAAGTCGCCGCCATACTCTTGAGATTCGCCAAGGAGACAGGCATCCCTGTCATCCTGATCGGCCACATCACCAAGGAAGGCTACATCGCCGGCCCTAAAATTCTGGAGCACATCGTGGATGTGGTCCTTCAGTTCGAGGGCGACAACAGAGGCTCGTATAGGATCCTGCGCAGCATAAAGAACAGGTTCGGATCAACCTCCGAACTGGCTGTCTTCGAGATGACCGGCAAAGGGCTGCGTGAGGTATCCAATCCTTCTGAACTACTCATCCCGATGCACGAGGCCGGACTCAGCGGCACGGCAATCAGCGCGATGCTTGACGGAACGAGACCTTTCCTCTTCGAGGTCCAGGCACTTGTAAGCTCGGCGGCCTATGGCACGGCACAGCGCTCCGCGACCGGATTTGATGTGAGGCGACTGAATATGCTTCTGGCGGTACTTGAGCGCAGGGCGGGCTTCAAGCTGGCGCAGAAAGATGTTTCCCTGAATATGGCAGGGGGGCTCAAGGTCAACGATCCGGCCTGTGATCTGGCCGTTGTCTCGGCGGTTCTGTCCTCCAACTTTGATTTCGCCATTCCGGCGGACAACTGCTTCTCCGGCGAGGTCGGTCTAAGCGGAGAGATCCGTCCCGTCGCCCAGATCGACCGTCGTGTCAGCGAAGCGGCGCGTTTGGGATTCAAGAAGATATTCATCTCGTCTTTCGCCTCCATGGAACTCAAGCCACAAGGCATTGAGGTCGTCAAGGTCACCGATGTTCCCGCCCTCGTCCGCTCCCTCTTCAAATAGCCTCCCGTTCACTGAGAAGCTGTTTTGAATTGTTTGTAATGTTCTTTGAGGTGAAAAAATTCAAACAAACAATTCAAAACAGCCTCTCAGTCCGCTTCAATGGTCGCTGAGCTTGTCGAAGCGACAGAACCATGTTCGTAAATTGAAAAAAAATGCGTATATTCGCCAAGTTTTAAGACTAAACAAATCAAGATATGAATCTTAGAGACATCAAAAAGGACATTGAATATGTCATCGGAGCCTTCATCGATGATTGCTCCCTTTTCAGCGCGATAAATCAGAAAGCCGATGACGAGGCTCTGGGTGGACTTTTGGATGAGGCCGTAAAACTTTACAACGACCTCAGGGACAAGGTTAACGCAAAGACCGAAGGCAAGAAGGCCGCTTATTTCGCCGGCATCCGCAAGGAACTCCTTGAGAAGACTGACGCTCTGTACCAGAAACTCAGCGAGGTCATCAAGGCGGCAGCGAAGGCTGAGGAGAAGTAGTCAAGCTTTTCACCGAATCATATTTGGGGAAGGCTTGAGAGTCTTCCCCATTTTATTTGTGGGCGTTAATGAATATGCCGCAGTAAATCAATAAATCTTTACCAGCATATTTTTTTTAGTAACATGAAAAAAATAAGTTGCCTCAGATTAAGAGAAGATTTTCGAGGATAGATCTATTTTCGAAGAAGGAGTGTGCCGGTGGCACATGACTGATGAGAAAAGAGATGTAGACCGAAAAGATTCCTTAAGATGATGCAGGTTATTATTTGAAGGTTACTTAATGCTTACCGTTGAACAGAATTTATACTAAGAACATGAAAGTTGCGGTTGTCGGTGTGACCGGCCTTGTGGGGACACGAATGGTCGAGGTGCTGGAAGAAAGGCAATTCCCTGTGGATGAGTTTCTTCCTGTGGCATCGGAAAAATCTGTCGGAAAAAAGATCCCTTTCCGAGGGCGTGAATATTCAGTCTTGGCCATCGAGGAGGCGCTTGAGGCGAAGCCCGATCTGGCTCTGTTCTCCGCAGGAGCCGGCATTTCCCTTGAATATGCCCCGAGATTCGCCGCGGCAGGGTGCCGTGTCGTGGACAACTCTTCCTGCTGGAGGATGGATCCGACGAAGAAACTGGTTGTGCCGGAGATCAATGCCTCCGTGCTGACCGAGGATGACCGCATCATCGCCAACCCGAACTGCTCGACCATCCAGATGCTTCTTCCGCTGGCGCCGCTACATCGTAAGTACGTGATCAAGAGGATAGTGGTCTCGACCTATCAAAGTGTGACGGGTTCAGGCAATCCTGCCGTCGCGCAGATGAAGGCCGAGCGCGAGGGGAGGAAGTGGGGTGAATATCCTGCCTTCTATCACTATCCGATCGATGAGAATGTGATCCCTCACATAGATGATTTCCTGGAGGACGGCTACACGAAGGAGGAGATGAAGATGGTCAACGAAACCCACAAGATCTTGGATGACTATTCGATAGGGGTGAGCCCTACCACGGCGCGCGTGCCGGTGCAGGGAGGACATTCGGAATCCATCAATCTGGAGTTCGAAAAGGAGTTCACGCTTGAGGATGTCAGGAGATTGTGGTCTGAGACAGAAGGTGTTACGGTTCAGGATGAGCCTACCCGCAACATCTATCCGATGCCGCTTTTCTCTCTTGGCAAAGACGATGTGTTCGTCGGTCGTCTGCGCAGGGATCCGTCCGTGAGATCCGGCCTGAATTTCTGGTGCGTCAGCGACAACATCCGCAAGGGAGCCGCCACCAACGCCGTCCAGATCGCCCAGTACCTTCTGTCCAAAGGCTTCCTGCCACGTCGCTGAGTCCGGTCTCCCGGCCGCTGTGTTTGACGAACTTGTCAACCGTCCTGGCGCAGAGCCGCCTCTCGATGTCGCTGAGTCCGTCCAAGCGCTCCTTTATTCCTTGTCGGCCAGATGCTTCTCCCAAGCCCAGGCTGAGGCCAGCGTGTCTTCGATCGACCTCTCCGCCTTCCAGCCAAGTTCGTTGTTGGCCAGCGTAGGATCCGCCCAGATGGCAGTCACGTCGCCAGCCCTGCGTGGAGCGAACCTGTAGTTCAGCTTCAATCCGTTGGCTTTCTCGAACGCGGTGATGAGCTCCATCACTGACAGCGGCTTGCCTGTGCCGATGTTGAAGATTTCATATTCATCCTTCATCTTGCCGTCAAGCATCCTGCGCACCGCGAAGACATGGGCTTTCGCAAGGTCCACGATGTCGATGAAGTCTCTCTGGCATGTCCCGTCCGGGGTAGGGTAGTCGTTGCCGAAGACCGAAAGGCACTCGCGCTTGCCGATGGCGGTCTGCGTGATGTAAGGCACGAGGTTGTTAGGCACGCCGCGCGGAAGCTCTCCGATCAGCGCTGAAGGATGCGCCCCGATCGGATTGAAGTACCTCAGCGCGATTCCCTTTACATTTGGATATGCCTTCACGGAGTCCCGGAGGATGTCTTCGCACATCTGCTTCGTGTTGCCGTAAGGCGATGTGGCCGGCTGCCTTGGGGACTTCTCGGTGACAGGAAGCTCCTCAGGCTCGCCATAGACGGTTGCCGATGAGGAGAAAAGAATATTCTCGCATCCGTGCTTTCTGGCCGTCTCGATGACATTCATGAATGATTCCAGATTGTTCCTGTAGTACATCAGAGGTTCGCTGACGGACTCGCCAACGGCCTTGAACCCGGCGAAGTGGATGACAGCGTCGATCTTGTTGGCGGTGAACAGCAGTTCCGTTGCCACCGGATCGCAGAAATCCATCTTGACGAAAGGAATATCCTCCCTTCCGGTGATCTTCTTGACACCCTCGTAGCAGGTCTCGTCGCAGTTGGACATGTTGTCGGCCACAATCACATCATAACCGGCCTCAATAAGTTCCACGGTAACGTGGCTTCCGATAAATCCGGCGCCGCCGGACACAAGGACACACTTTTTCATATTGATGACAATTTGATTCTCTCCCGACTGCCAAAACAGTCATTTATGGCTGCAAATTTAGTAACATTCAAAAAATAACCTGCATCATCTTAAGGAATCTTTTCGGT
>UQUJ01000085.1 GCA_900544195.1 uncultured Alistipes sp.
CTCCCTCGGGATATGGGGGTCAGCCACACACAATGGCCTCCCGGCATTACCAGAGTCATTCTTACGTGCCTGTGGTTTGCACAAGGCTCAAAAAAATCAAAGCAGCAGAGCCATTCTTGCGTGCCTGTGGTTTGCACAGGGTTTGCACAGTCGGGAAATTACTGAAGCCTGTTGCCGCCCTAGTCACGGCCCTCACCGGAGCCATGCTGAAACAGATCTCCTCGGCATTATGATCATCCAGCCCGGACATCACGGACATCAGGTCGTTCTTTGCGTAGGAAACCGCAAGGACGCCGGCCATCCAGGCCGTAAGAAAAAATGCGAGGCCTGTTCCTTTCATCTATGTTATTATCAATTAGAACCTGTCGGGAGTATCACCTCCCGGCAGGCTTATGGCGCGGGAATGCCCGCGATTCTTATTATCTGTCGATGGTAATGTTACCAGCCTCGTCATCGATCCAGTTCTCAACAGCCGGATCCCAGTGAATCTCGTTCAGAGAGAAGGTAAGGTTAAAAGTGTACCTGTGTCCCATCTCCCACTTAGGAAAGACATCCTTTACCTTAACTTGCTTTGTACACTCTTCCTTAACGACCTTGTTACCAACAGCGGTTTCCACAGTATATGTAATTACAATATAGCTGTTATCATTAAATTCCTGAGGAATGTAGATGTACTGACCATCCTCAACTCCAGATCCTCCTTTGATCTCAGCCGGGACTGCAATCGGCCCTCCACTCTTAACCTCGAAGCCAACATTCTCCGCATAAACCTGATCAGACAAAAACTTGTTTCCACCCGGGGTCATCTTCTCTGGAATCTGGCTATAGGTTGCATAATGACAAAGATTAGTGAATTTCACAGAGTTCAAGATGAACTTCTTGTTAGCATAATCCTCAGCAAGATTAGCGGTGACATTGACCATAGAAAGCTTGTGACGGAAAAGAGTCGGAACTCCGGTGTGAGCATAGTTATTCATATTTTCTGTCTTATCAGCAGCGATGTCAGCAACAAGAAAATCAACATTCTTGTTCGTGGCCACATCAAAATGGCCATTGATTCCACCCTGATACTGTCCGTCTTCGCCTACTGCCCATACACAATCAAAACCGGAATTATCACCTACCGTCATATCTTTCTTGTTGTACGAATACGCGAAGAATGTCAAAGAACCACCATCCTTCGGCCAATAGTAAGATGTTGTCTCATTCTTCCACAAGTTGCCATTGTATGAAATTGTAGAACCGTTGATGTACATCTGAGCCTCGGAGTTGTTGGCAGCCCAAGTCTTGCCATGTCCAAGATAATAGGCATAGGAGACAAAGACATTATTGTGATCAAAATCAGTCTGAGTCTGGCTAAGAGCCTTGGTGCGAGGAGCGACATTGAACGTGATCTCGCTGTTCCCGTTTGAGGCGACCGGCGTCACCTCTGTCTTTGAACAGGCCGCGAGAGTCGCGAGAACTGCCAATACAAACATTTCTTTTTTCATGATAAACACAAATTAAAAGTTAAACTAAAAAAATCTTTTTCAATAAATTAATAAATAATTACGCTCCTATCATCGTGAGCTATGGTAAGTACTAAATCACTATATTTTTCTGTTCATCTTCCCAGTCATCGACCTTAGGTTCAAAGGCACCACCTAAGTCCTTCGGTGGCTCGACCTTGATAGTGTCCTCCAAAAGAAGCCAATGGTGCTTGACAGCATTCTCTGTGAGAAACAGGTTCGAAATGTCAAAGGTCTTGCGGACACTCGTGCCGCCCTTGACCGCAAGGTCGAAAGTCACCTCGAAGTTGTTGTCCGACTCCGGGATGCGTCCGAATGTGTTGAACACCGCACAGATCACATTCTTGCCTTTGTCATCACTTTTCTGGAGATTGAACCATACGGAAGCTTCCGGATCGTTCATCCTCGTGTCGGTGGCAATAAGGTTTGCGCGGACCATGCCTGAGAGAACAGCCTGCGCCGAAGTGACATATTCAAGCCCATCCACCTTGACTTGAATATACCAGCTCTCAACTACCGATGAGGCATCCGCATAGATCGTGTAGATTCCGTTGTGATAGGACACAGTCTCACACACGTTCCTGGCCACCACAAGATGCTCTGGCTGCATGAGAATGTTCGGAGCGTCTTTCCCTTTGGTAGAGTACTTGTTCAGAACGGCTGACGGTGCAGGATCCGTGTATGCCTCTGCCTTGTCCCAACTGTAGTAGTTCCTTATCAAGGTCTCTTCAGTGCCGAAATCGTAGATGAGCATCCTGTAACTGCCCGGTGCAAGCATGACTTCTCCGCTCACAATGCGGTTTCCGTTCTCGTCAAAGCTCACATCTGTGATAAAGCCCTCTGCGGCAATAACATCCTCGTTTTCTCCAAAGAACAGCACGTGCATGGCACTCGGCTCTATCTTCTGGACCGGGATCTTGTCATTGTAGATGTCTGACGTGACATTGTGGATTCCGGCCACATTCACCCTGACCCTGACTGCAGTAAGGTTGTCAGGATCCTCAAGGGGACGTCTCCGGCATCCGCCTGCGACTATTGCAAAAAGCAGCAGGAGAACGGACAGTCCACGGCAGAAGAACACAGCGGAACTATACTTTACATTGGTGTCAGACATCATGTTGATGATTTGTTCTTTTTACTTGTTTCTGATTAGTTTTTGTTTACTTTGTGTGAATCCTTCCCGATCGGTATCACCAATGAAACCTTGAGTTTCGTCGGGCCGAACCAGGAGACGGTTCCAACGTTGTACTTGTCCCGGAACAGGTGCTCGTAGCCCGGATCCGGCTGGTAGTGGCGGTAGTCCGTGCGAAGGAAGCCGGCGGAGACCGAGAACTCCATGTTCATCCACCTGCTGACCGGCAAGGCGTAGCCATAGGTCAATCCGGCAGACCAGAACTCTCCTTGGTAGCAGAGCTTCGTGTCCCACTGGAGGTCGTATTTCCCGGACATGCCGTAAACGCCGGCGAAATGCCCTGTAAGATAGTCCCTCCTGTCATCGCGCGCGAACCACCAGCGCGGCTCGATGCCCATTGACCAGATCTGGAAGCAATATTTCTTGCCGTTCGGCCCCCAGTTCCACCACGGAAACACATCCTCGACCATCACCGAGAAGTTCTTCCCGACAGGGAACTCGACCTCGGCGTTGAGTGCGGTCACGGCGTCATAGAGGAGGTTGGTCTTGGCGGCGACGGTGTAGAATCTCTCCTTCGGCGGCTCCGGCTCAGGGAACTCAACCTCCGGCAGCACCGTCGGAGGGGCGATGTTCACTGAATACGGCACCTCAAGGGTCACTTCCGGCAATTCACACTCTACCGGCCCGATCGGACGGACAGTGCTGTAAAGCACATGAATATCCGTGCGTCGCAGGGACGGATAGTAGTCCGAGATCAGCCTGCGCCAGACGTTTCCACCTTGCAGACGCTTCATCATCAGCTTCTTTGTCTCGGAATTTTGAGAATCCTTGAATATGTCCGAGACCGTGGACGATCCAGTCTCGGTGTCGTAGGACGCGGCGATCTTGGTGGCGCCTTCCCAGTCCTCACCTCTTGAGATGACAACGAAATCAGAGTCGGTAAGACGTGGCTCGATGTCCTTGAGGAAGGCCTTGACACCTTCGGCACGGTCATGTCCAAGCCTTGCGTTGAGGGCCTTGCTGCCCTCTGGTGAAGCCGCGCCGATGACATAGACTTTGTATATTCGTAGATTACCGTTGTACACGATGGACCTGAGTCCTTCGGTGGCTGCTTTCAAAGTGGCGGAGTTGTTCCGGTAACCAGGCTCGATCCTTGACACAGCGGAGCGGTAAAAAACCGCGAACGATGCCGTGTCGTGTTTGTCCTCAAACTTGGAAGTGTCGGAGGAGAGTAAGACCGAACGCCTGACCGACGAGACCGACGGGGTGACAGAATGAACTTCGGATGAAGGTTCTATGAGTCCGGCAGAAGCCGTAAATGCGTGAAAGGAAGTGCAAACAATGACTAAAATTCGGAGGCCAAGATCCCCGAAACATTTTCGCAACAGTCTATGTAACAAGACATTACCCCCCCCCATTCGACTTTTCACTGATGAGAGGCAAGCTTGTATGATAAGCTTTTGCCGTCATAATCTACAAACTATGTAACAAAACACAGGAAACGCAGACACATAGGTGCACAGCAATCCAATTAAATGCAAAGATACGAATTAATTTTTATTTTACAAAATTTATTGATAAAATCGCTCCCGGAAACTTGTGGTTAACATTAGCGCCCTTCCATGGCTGAACAAATAGGCATGTCTTGAACAAGGTTCGCGTAAAGCAGGAGAACGCTCACACGGGCCACCGGAAAAGGGAAGATTTAACTTCGTAAAACTTTAGGCACGAAAATATTTTGTATTTTACGGCAAAAGGATTAAATTTGCAGTCCTTTTTGGAAAATATAAAAAAAATAAGCAGATATGAAAAGGACATTTCAACCATCCAGACGCAAGCGCGTGAACAAGCACGGATTCCGTGAGAGAATGGCTACCGCCAACGGTCGCCGCGTACTCGCTTCCCGTCGCCGCCACGGACGTAAGAAGCTGACTGTATCATCTGAAGACAGGTGGTAATCAAGTCGGGTGACATTTAGGGGCAGGTCTATTGGCCTGCCTTTTTTCGTTCAACCGGGTTCTGCTTGCCATGGCGGCATGGCTCTGTGAAACGTTTCCGGCACGGGACGGCAACCGAGGCAGCAGACATTATTGATCCAACGACATGGACATTGACGAGAAATACATGACAGAGGCGCTGAAAGAGGCGCACTTGGCCTTGGAGGAGGATGAGATTCCGATCGGGGCTGTCATCGTGTGCCGTGGCCGGATCATCGGACGTGGACACAACATGACGGAAAGGCTCCATGATCCTACGGCACATGCGGAGATGATCGCCATCACGGCTGCGACTGAAGCCATGGGCGGAAAATATCTCGCTGATTGCACACTCTACGTCACAGTAGAGCCTTGTCCGATGTGTTCCGGAGCGTTGAACTGGGCGCAGATCGGGCGCGTTGTCTATGGTACGCTCGATCCCAAGAGAGGATATTCCTTGTACTCCCCTTCCCTGTTTCATCCGAAAACCCAGATTCAGGCTGGGGTTATGGCCGGGGAATGCTCCGCACTCATAGTGGATTTCTTCCGGGGAAAACGCTGAGGCCTCGGCACTGATTCTGCCTGCGGAAAACATTTTGCGGCGGTCACTCCGGCAAACCGCAGGGACGGTCGGTGAACTTGCCGGACCGCAGGGCCTGTCGGTGAGCCTGCCGGACCGCAGGGACGGTCACTTCGGCAAGCTCAGTGACCGGAACAACTATTCCCCTTTGAGATACCTGAGCCAGAAAGCCCGGTTGGCATCGGAGAAATGCCGCCCTTGATAGCCGCGATAACCGTGCATCCCGTCAGGATAGATCATCAACTCAAACTTCTTTCCGGCCTTCTGGAGAGCGTCTACCAACAGCAATGTGTTCTGGAAATGCACGTTATCGTCCCCGGTTCCGTGCGTGATCTTGAGCATCACCGAACCGTCGTAGTTCCTCTCCGTGACCGGATAGTTGGCCGCGCTGGCGACAACCTTTGTCGAAGCGTATCCCTCAGGATTATTGGCCGGAGTGTCCATAAACCGCTCCGTGTAGTGAGTGTCGTAAAGTGCCCAGTCATAGACTCCCCCACCGGCGATTCCGTAATGGAAAGCGTCCGGATGGTTCATCACCAGCAGAGCTGTCATCGTGCCTCCGAACGAGAATCCCTCGACTCCGATCTTGTCACCCTGCACGTAAGGAAGCGACTTGAGATATTCAGCCCACTCCACGAAATCCTGCACCTCTCGCTCATCCAAACGCCTGTAGATCCGATCCAGACCTTTGCGGCCGTTATGCCCCGAGGCGCGACAGTCAGCCACCACCTCGATGATTCCGTTTTCCGCGTACCATTGGTAATATGCCGGGCTGCGGAACCTGTCATTCACCTGAGGAGAATCCGGACCACCGTAGATGTCCACGTGAACCGGATATTTCTTCGCCGCATCAAAATCCTTAGGATAGACGATCATCGCCGGAAGCACAAGTCCGTCCTTGGTCGTCATCGTGATATGCTCTGGGAGAGCGTAATTCGAGGCATCAAAATCCACACCGGCCATATCCGCCACCTTGAAGGACTTCGCAGTCTTCTTCAAATCATAGATCCATACCTGCGACGGAGTTCTGGAATTGCTGGCCAAAGCGATGGCGTACCTCTGATCCGGCGAGACCTTGACGGAAGCGACATTCATCGAAGGATCCGAAATATTCCTGATAACTCCTTTGCATACTGAATATAGCCCGCTACGCACACGGGAGTCACGCTCGGCGACGAAAAGCACCTCCGAAGAACCGCCGTCGAACCCTCTGCCCGCCTTGCCTTCCTTTACGTCCACAAGCGACATCCTCCAGTTCTCCCCATCAGTCAACCTTTTCAGAACAGAGCCGTCATAAGAGAGGTAATATATTTGCTGCCAATCGGTTTCAAACGAACGGACCATATAGATTCCGTCCCTTCCGAACAGCATCCCGTCAATCCAGTCCAGCCACGTCTTGTAGGTCTCGTGGTAGATGTGCTTCTTCGAACCGTCCACAGGCGATACGGCGTAAAGGTCGAGTGTGTTCTGCGTCCTCGGTTCTCTCTGAATATAAAAGGCCTCGCTGTCGGCTCCCCAGAACGGCGTTCCGAAATACTGGTCGTCATTCTCGTCGAAGTCCGCCCAAGCGGTGAAGCCATTTTGAATATTCACGATTCCGATCCGCACCTTAGGATTGTTGTCGCCGCACTTAGGGTAGCGCGTCATACGGACCGAGCCTCCCGTCGGAGACACGTTCGGCAAAGCCACCGCCGCCCCGGCGTTCTGCGAATATGCCAGCCCCATCCCCGAACGGTCAGCGTCCTCCGCGAACGGTGAATATATCGGGAAGACCGGAACCTCCGAATTGTCAAAGCGATAGAAGCCTATCTTCTTGGAATCCGGTGACCACCAAAAGGCGCAGTAATGAGTCGGTCGTCCCAGAATCTCCTCGTAGTACACCCATGAAGAGTACCCGTTCAGAATCACATCCGACCCGTCGAACGTCAGCTGGGTCTCCCCTTTCGTCGCGATGTCCACCACCCAAAGGTTGTTGTCCCTGGTGAACGCCATCTTCGTGGAGTCCGGTGAATATGTCAGGTTGACAGCCCCGTCCGGCCTGAACGGGAAATCCGTGAACTTCGCAGGATAGTTTATCCCATCCGTAATCTTTCCGGTCACAGCATTGACAGAGAAGTCTTTAGCCCCCGTGAAAGAGTAATCGTAAGTCAACGCGACCTCGTTCTTTCCCACCCATTTCCAAGCGGAAGGAACATCATTGAAATCCTTGGCCGAGGCGGCCACGGACACCAGTAAAACCAGAGCGGTCAAACACTTTTTCATATTCATAAATCTTTTTTCAAATCAACATCACAATTTATGGATAATTTTCCCATTCCGCAACAGTTGGTCAATAGAGAAGGACGAAAAACCAGATAGGGATGACATTGGCATAGCCGGTCTCTATGTCATCCTTTACGACATACCCCTCGTCCGCATTCTCTATCTGCTTTTTTCCCTTATTTTTTCCCTTATTCTTTCCACAAATCTCAAATGTTCGGCCATCTATCTCAAAGTCAGAGATTTTCGAACTGATCACATCGCTGATGACTCTGGTCTGATTCATAAAGAATGTCTCACGCACATTACCTACATCGGCCTTGTCCGGTTCCAGAACGTAAATCAAGTTCAGGTTGTCAAGGTATAGTTTCTCGACTTTCCCAAGTCCTCTTATTCCTCCCGTCTTGTCTCTCAACCGGGAAATCATACCAGCTTCTTCAATGTATATGAGATAATCAGAGACATCGTTACGAAAACAATGCAATTATATTCCGTGACAGCGACGGTCCTGTGGACAGGCTCCAACCGTCACCGAGCCAGTGGCTTGAGCGCATATTAGGCTTAAGCCCTGATGCGTGATAATTCAAGGTTATCGGAATCCGTATGTCACCGTCAACAATCTCATATAGCGGAATGCTTGTTTTTACCAGACCGTTGCACAAATCCACAGGGTAGGTGATGTACTAGGTAAGCTCGGAAGCGACAGGAGAAGGAGGAATGACGCTCGAATGCGTAAGTTCCGGAATCTGGGCAAAGGCTTGTGCGAAGACAAGCAACAGATGTGACACGATGATGAGAATGGCCTTTTTCATGATGTTAGTTTTATGTTTCCTGGTTATCGTTTGTCGCTTTGATGGTGAACTGGCTACAAGATACGAATTATTTCAATACTACATACGACAGTTTATGAAAAATTTCCCATTCTGCAATAGGTGGAAATCGGAAGGGGCGCCTCAACAATATCATGGCACATAAGTATCTGACAGTGTGAGACATCGCACACTATACTGGTATTCAAATCCGCACTGGGGCATACTATCATATCCCTAATTATCAGCAAGTTATCCGCCACGGAGATTCAGACGGAGAGCCTGACAGGGAGCCAGACGGAGAGCCTGACGGGGAGCCAGACGGGAAGCCAGACGGGGAGCCTGACGGGGAGCCAGACGGAGAGCCTGACGGGGAGCCAG
>UQUJ01000086.1 GCA_900544195.1 uncultured Alistipes sp.
TAGATCTTTTTTCGAAGAAGGAGTGTGCCGGTGGCACATGACTGATGAGAAAAGAGACCAGACCGAAAAGATTCCTTAAGACGATGCAGCTTATTTTTTGAAGGTTACTTATTATCGGCAATATGAGACGGATGAGATTGACGGGTCCGATGGATCAACTGTCAATCGCCCCAAATCATGCCATTTTCATCTCCTTCAACCCCACAATCACACAGGACATCGTAAACTTTTCCGGCTTCCACACTCTTGGTCTCGGAAATATCGATCATCTTCTCAAATGAATCAAAAGAACCAAAAGTAAAAATCCCTTTTCCCTCAGGACGATATTTGATGGCAGGAACAATGACATACCTATATCCTACCGAGCCTTTATCCTTTACCGCAGAACCAGCCTCAACAGGTGTCTTAAGAGTGATCGAAAGAGTGACCTGACCACTATTCCCCTCTATAATGCCGGTACCTGCGAATTCATCACTCACCTTTGCCTTCGAAAAAATCAGTCTCACCTTATTCACCTGATTAATCGTATGATTCACGCACTTAAGCCTGAGTATGGCACAATTATGCTTGAACGCGAATGAAAGGACACCATTGTTCAATTCTGAAGTGGCGCTCATCACATCGTAGGCCGAAAGATTCTCCTGAGAGCCATTCTGGGCGCTGAAGTCAATGCTGATCTTCCCATCAGCGTCCAATGTGGCTTTGGAACCGTACAAACCCTTGAACGAAGTAGCCGCAGAGACACCTTCTGGCACACTCTCCGCCATGAAAGACGTGCCTTCGGCGGTTTTCGAGAATGTTACAGGTGACTTTCCTCCCTCATAATACGCCTTGAAAGACTCATTCGCATCCCATGAAACCTTTACCGGGACTTTCTCGCCATAGTTCCCGATCTCATACGACGTCCTTGTCGCCGATGAAATGTAGGCATTGGCTTGCAGAGTGCTTTCCGTGCTGGTTACACCTTCCTTATTACATGCCACAACTGAAAGTATGGCAAAAAAGATAGCGGACAAATAAACACTTTTCATAATACTCAACAATTAATTAAGATCGCCACCATACTCAAAATCTTCCGGATCATTAGAAACCCCACTGGTACAGAAAGGAGCCTCTGAAATAAGATTCAAGACACTCATTGACGGTGCCTCATACGATGTCTTTTCAGACTCCAGTTGAAAAACATTCTTTGTCATATTTTTAAATTTTATGTTACACTTGCCACAAAGTTATGCTTCCCGCGGCCTTTACGCCAATTTTCCCGTGTAAAATTGTGTTACTTTAAAAGGCACGCGACTGATTATCCGACAGTTACAACAGGCGAGACAGGGTACATGCCCCCATGCCGTCCAAAATGAAACCTTGACGGCAATTCTGTTACTTTAAGCAAGCAATGGAAAACTGATGTTATTGACTCAGAACAACTTCTTCACCCGGGAGGAGACTTCCTCACTGATCTCTCCAACGGACTTTCTCGCCTTGTAGAAAGTCACCCTGGAAGTAAAGCCCGACTCTGACGCGATCAAATCCTGTATCGCATCCGGGTTGCTCAGTTTGTACAACCGAGCATATTCAAGACGGAACATGTTCACGAGACGATAGTACCCATAGAGAGTGATGAACCTGTCTGCCTTCCTGACATTGCCCCGGCTCACTTCCGACAGAACCTCGGTCTTCAACAAATGCGGTTCCTTGAAATGCCGTCCGATTATGGACAGAACCTCATCCTCGACACTTCCTTCCTCGCAACATAGGTCAGGCGGCGTGCAAATCTCCGTCTGTGACTCCGGAAGCGCGCGGCCATCCTGCGGATAAAGTATCACACAAAGAATCCAGACAAATACTATGGAATATAAAATGTTCAGCGAGAAAAGCAGCCATGGATTCCTTGTCAGAAACAGAACCCATCCGGCCAGAATGAAAACAAGAGGCAGGTAAAGGACCTGACGCGCGAATTTCAAAGGGAAATCCTCCGGATTGGAATAGTTATTATTGACGTATCGGTCAATGTCACCCTTCAATCTTAAGACTGTCGATCCCGCCATTATCGTCAAGACCATCCCGATAATGGCGGTACCACCAATAATCCATTTTTCATAGTGAGAACAAAACCGGGGAAAAAGAACCACACCCAGCAGAAAGGCTGAAATCCATGAAAAGGAAAAGCATTGAAAAATCTTCCTCCACGAAGTCCTGCCGACAAGATCCCATCGGAAATAGATCCGGTACAGAACCGTCACGGAGAGAGACACATCAATAAGTAACACTGATACCGAGTACGTCATCACCAATGGATCAGATGGCCGGAGCACATACGGCAACAAGAAAACCGGCATGGCAAAGAATGCCGCCATCTGCTTTCTGGCCGGATAATAGACAGCCTCATTATCCAGATAACCCGGACACATGTGGAACCACCTTATCAGAGCGCAGACCAGCCCGGTAACGACGAAGATAATGCACGCGTCTGAAAACAGCGCCGCAGAAGGTAGAGATGAATATGCCATTATGTTTCTGTCAATAGAAATGTGCTGCAATTTACTAAAAAAAACGGCAATACAAGCACATCCACGCACAATTCTCCGCAAATTTCAAATCAATGCGACGGCTCCTGGTCATCCGTCTCGGGGTCTGCCATGATGGTGGCCGGCATAAGATACAGACTCCGAGTTATCGTAAACTTAGTCGTCGGTCTCGGGGTCGGCCATGATGGTGGTGCCGGCATTCAGGGCGGAGGCGGAGGTGATGACCACACGGGAGACACCGGAGTTGATGGCTTCGAAGGCGTTCTGGAGTTTCGGGATCATTCCCTCGGAGATGGTGCCGTCGGCGACCATCGGGGCGAAATCGGAACTGGTTATGGTCGGAATCACGCTCGACGGGTCGTTCAGGTCCTTCATCACGCCCGGAGTGGACGAGCAATATGTCAGGGTCACGTCATAGACCGAGGCGAGAGCCTGGGCGACGGACGAGGCGATCGTGTCGGCGTTGGTGTTCAGCATCGAGCCTTCCTTGTCATGGGTCAGCGGGGCGAGAACAGGCACGGCACCGGACTCAAGAAGGTTTTCCAAAGCCTTGGCGTTGACGTACTTGATGTCACCTACGTAACCGAAGTTGATTGGCTGGACGGGGCGCTTCACACTCATAATCAGATTGAGATCAGCTCCGGTAAGGCCAATGGCGTTGACACCAAGGGCTTGCAGACGCGCAACCAGATTCTTGTTGACAAGTCCGCCGTAAACCATCGTTACCACCTTCAGCATCTCGGCGCTTGTGATCCTGCGGCCATCGATCATCTGAGTCTCCACGCCCAGTCTGGCCGCCATCTCAGTGGCGATCTTGCCGCCTCCGTGCACGAGTATCTTTCTGCCCTTGAGGCTTGACAGTGACATCAGGAGGGACTGGAGAGACTCCTCGTTCTCCACTATGGCTCCCCCCACCTTAATTATATTCAATGAATCCTTTATCATATTCGTTTTTCTCAAAATTATTTCCGTACACCAAAGAGGCTTTTCCTGTACCAAACGATGACAAAAGGCCATTTGGTACAGGAGAGGCCCCTTTCCTGTACCGTTTCCGCAACAAAGTCTTACTGCAGATCCTCCAGCATCCTTTTCATCACCACCTGGGCGGAGACGACACGGTTGGCGGCCTCCGGAATCACGATGCTGCGAGGGGAATCAATCACCTCGTCCGTCACGATCATATTCCTTCTCACCGGGAGGCAGTGCATGAAGTACGCGTTGTCGGTGACGGCCATCTGGCGCGCCCCGACTGTCCATGCACGGTCCTGACTGAGGATCTGGCCGTAGTGTGAGACGGAGGACCAGTTCTTGGCATAGATGAAGTCCGCACCCTCAAAGGCCTTCATCTGGTCGTACTCCACACGGGCATCGCCGACGAACTGAGGATCAAGCTCGTAGCCTTCCGGATGGGTGATGACGAAATCCACATCGGCGGCATTCATCCACTCGGCGAACGAGTTAGGCACAGCCTGAGGCAGCGCACGCGGATGCGGAGCCCAGGTCAGGACCACCTTCGGACGCGCCACGCTTTTATATTCATTGATCGTTATGAGGTCGGCGAAGGCCTGGCACGGATGGACGGTGGCTGATTCGAGGCTGATGACAGGTTTGCCGGAATATTCGATGAACTGCCTGAGAATGGTCTCGTTGTAGTCGAAGGACTTGTCCTTCAGGCCGGCGAACGAGCGCACTCCGATGATGTCACAGTAGCTGCCGATGACAGGGATCGCCTCACGCAGATGCTCCGGCTTGTCGCCGTCCATCACCACGCCCATCTCGGTCTCAAGTTTCCAGCTGTCGCCGTTGACATTGAGGACTATCGTGTTCATTCCCAGATTCATGGCCGCCTTCTGGCTGCTCAGGCGGGTGCGCAGGCTGCTGTTGAAGAAAATCAGAATGATCGTCTTGTTCCTGCCCAGATTCTGCCATGCGAACGGGGTCGCCTTGACCTGCTTCGCCTCCTCAAGCGCCTTGCCGAGGTCGCCTATGTCACCTACGTGAAAAAAACTTCTCATAATACTTCCTTCAATGCGTCAATGAATATGTCAACGTCCGCCTTGGTGAGTGTGAGCGGGGCAAGAAGGCGGATCATATTCTTGCCGGAAACGCCTGTGAATACGTGTTTTTCGTAGAGGAGGCGGCCTCTGATCCCGGCGATCGGTTCATTGAATTCTATGCCGACCATGAGTCCGCGGCCACGCACCTCCCTGATTCTCGGAGAGGCCGGAATGGAATTCTTCAGATACTCTCCTACCTCAAAAGCGTTCGCAACGAGATTCTCTTCCTTGAATATGTCAGCGACGGCGTTTGCCGCGGCCATCGCGAGGTAATTGCCTCCGAATGTGGTGCCTAGCATTCCCTTTGTGGCCTCGAACTCAGGAGAGATGAGGACTCCGCCGATCGGGAAACCGTTCGCCATTCCCTTGGCCATCGTGACGATGTCCGGCTTGATTCCGGCCCATTGGTGGGCGAAGAACCTGCCGCTGCGGCCGTAGCCGCTCTGGATCTCGTCCAGAATCAGCACCACGCCGGCTTCCTTGGTGGCCTGACGAAGGTCTCTCATGAACCGGTCATCAGGGATGACGATACCGCCGACCCCCTGGATGCCTTCGATGATCACGCCCGCGACATCGCCTTTGACCAGTTCAGCCTTCACCGCCTCTATGTCATTCAGAGGCAGGAAAGTGACATTGTGATGCGAGTTGAACGGCGCTGAATACTTAGGATTGTCAGTGACGGCCACCGCTCCGGAGGTCCTTCCGTGGAAGGCTCCCTTGAACGCGATCATCCTGTCCTTTCCGGTGTGGAAAGAGGCCAGTTTGAGGGCGTTCTCATTGGCCTCCGCTCCTGAGTTGATCAGGAAGAGGGAGTAATCCTGTAGTCCGGATAGTTCACCGATCTTTCCGGCCAGCTCGACCTGAAGCGGATTCTTCACGCTGTTGGAGTAGAAGCCGATCTTGTTCAGCTGGTCGGTTATGGCAGCCACGTATTTCGGGTGACAGTGGCCGACCGAGATGACGGCGTGGCCTCCGTAGAGGTCGAGATATTCCTGACCCTTGTCATCCCAGATTCTGGTGCCTTGGGCACTGACGGGAGTCACGTCAAAGAGACTATATACGTCGAATAGTGTCATGATTTGATTCGATTGTTAAAAACGGGTGCCTTTGAGGTGAAGGCCAGTGTCCTCGGGAAGGCCGAAGACCAGGTTCATGTTCTCGACAGCCTGACCGGAAGCACCTTTAACCAGATTATCTATAACACTGATAACATGTAGCTTACATCCATACTTCCGGACATTGATCACACATTTGTTGGTGTTGACGACCATCTTGAGATCCGGGTTGGTGTCAATCACATGGACGAAAGGCTCGTCCTTGTAATAATCCTTGTACAAGGCCACGGCCTCCTCCTCGAAAAGGTCGCAATCAAAATAAACCGACGCCAGAATTCCTCTGGTGAAGTCACCTCTGACAGGAACAAAATTCAATTCGCCCTCATAGCTCGGAGCGAGAGTGTGAAGGGTCTCCCCTATCTCGCCCAGATGCTGGTGGGTAAACGCCTTGTAGACCGAGAGGTTGTTGGCCCTCCAGCTGAAATGCGTGGTCTCCGAAGGGGCCTGTCCCGCGCCGGTGGAGCCGGTGATTCCGGTCACATGGATCTCCGGCAGCCTGTCGGCCTTTGCCATCGGCAGAAGAGCCAGTTGGATAGAAGTCGCGAAGCACCCAGGATTGGCTATATGTTTAGAAACCTTAATCTTGTCCCTGAACGCCTCCGGAAGACCGTAAACGAAATCCTCCGCGTCAGCGGCCAGACGGAAATCGTTGCTGAGGTCGATGATGGCCCCCTTGTAGGTTTCCGGAAGAGAATGCACAAAACCCTTTGACTTTCCGTGACCGGAGCAAAGGAATATCACATCGGCCTCTTCCACAGGGGCATCAGCACTGAACTTCAGATCCGTCTCTCCCAATAAATCCTGATGCGCCGACCATACCGGTTCCCCGGCATGGCTGCCGCTCTGCGCGAAAACGACCTTCGCGGCAGGATGATTGGCCAGAATCCGCAGAAGCTCGCCGGCCGTGTAGCCGGCGGCCCCTACGATCCCGACCTTTATATACTCATTTATAATCATTTATTTCATAAATAATTATCATCTACAATTCCTTTTCAAGCTGTTCTCCTTCGTCCTTGTGGGCGGTGTAGTAAACACGGAGCGGTGTGGATGTGACTTTGATGAAGCCTTTGGCGTCCTCACTGGTCCAACCTTTCTGCATCTCTCCATATTCACCGAACTTGGTCTTGACAAGATCGCACGGCGAATCCACACCGACGGTCGAGAACGACCATGGACGAAGCTCCATCGTCACCTTGCCGGTCACGTTCCTCTGGCTGCTCTCAAGCATCGCCTCGATGTCCCTCATCACCGGCTCAAGGTACTGGCTCTCATGCAGGAACATCCCGTACCAGTTGGAAACCTGATCCTTCCAGTACTGCTGCCATTTGCTGAGGGTGAACTTCTCCAGGAACTTGTGGGCGGCGATGATCAGCATCGGCGCGGCGGCCTCAAAGCCGACACGCCCCTTGATGCCGATGATGGTGTCCCCCACGTGCATGTCGCGCCCGATGCCGTAAGGAGCGGCTATCGACTCAATCTCTTGAATGGCAGCGACTTTGTCAGCGAACTTCTTGCCGTTGACAGCGGCGATCTCCCCTTTCTCGAACTCAATCTCTATGGTCTCGGAGCCGTCCTTCGTAATCTGCTTCAGATAAGCCTCCTCCGGAAGCCCCTGAGTGGAGTCCAGAATCTCGCCGCCACAGATGGATGTACCCCAAAGGCCGACGTTGTAGGAATATTTAAGTTTCTTGAAATCAGCCTTGAAGCCGTGCTCATTAAGGTAATCGACCTCAAACTGGCGAGTCAGCGCCATATCCCTCGTGAGGGTGATGATCTCGATCCCCGGAGCCATAACAAGGAAGGTCATGTCAAAGCGGACCTGATCGTTGCCGGCTCCTGTCGAACCGTGGGCGATGGCATCCGCGCCGATTGCCTTGGCATAACGCGCGATGGCCATAGCCTGGAATATTCTCTCGGAAGAGACTGAAATCGGATACGTCCCGTTCCTCAGCACGTTGCCGAAGATCATATAACGGAGACTCTTGTCGTAATATTCCTTGGTCACATCGAGGGTGACATATTCCTTCGCACCCAGTTCGTAGGCGTGCTTCTCGTTGTCTTTCAGCTGTTCGGCGCTGAATCCGCCGGTGTCGGCGCACGCGGCGTAAACCTCATAGCCCTTTTCCTTGGCCAGATACATCACCGTGAAGGATGTGTCCAGACCGCCGCTGAAGGCGACCACAACTTTCTTCTTTTCCATATTCATTAATCCTTTTTGTTGTCATTCCCGGCCTCGTCAATCCTGCGGATCCGTTCGAGGACATCCTGTGGAATCTTCGCAGGAAGATGCTCCTCCGGATCGAAAAGCATTCCCGTGCAGATGCAGTATTTCCTGTCGGTGCGCTTCAGCACATCCACATTGATGCAGCCTTCACAGCCTTTCCAGAAAGCCTCGTCGCTGGTAAGCTCGGCAAAAGTCACCGGCTTATAGCCCAACTGGGTGTTCATCGTCATCACGGCAGCACCGCTTGTGAGACTGAATATCTTGGCGTGAGGCCAGCGTGTGCGTGCCAGCGAGAACGTCAGATCCTTGATTCTCTTGGCAAGCCCCAAGCCACGGAAATCCGGATGCACTATCAATCCTGAAGTCGTCACGTACTGCCGGTGTTCCCAAGTCTCGATGTAGCTGAATCCGGCGAACTTCTCGCCCTGAAGAGCGATCACGGCCTTGGCCTCCTTGATCTTCTGGGCGACATATTCCGGCTTTCTCTTCGCGATGCCGGTGCCCCTTACCTTGGCCGCCTCCTCTATTGTCTTTAGAATCTCATCGACGTAAATGAGGTGCTTGTCCGAAGCGACCTCAACAGTCAATTCGTCCTGCGTCATCTTTTATAAAGTTCGTTTTAATCTCTCTTAGTAACATGAAAAAAATAAGTTGCCTCAGATTAAGAGAATATTTTCGAGGA
>UQUJ01000087.1 GCA_900544195.1 uncultured Alistipes sp.
ACTTTGTAATATCATCGGTTTGTCCGGGAAAGAGGACTTCTGCCGGACAAAACTCATTCGACAAAACTCATTGGAAGAAAAATTTGCAGTCTGAAAGGTTTTGCGTAAATTTACAAAATTTGTTTTTAACAGGTTTCGGAACGACTATGAGAGGCGGAAAGAAAGTGATAATATTCGCTGGCCTTGGTGGGCTGGCGATCGGTGTGTGCGCCATGCTGGCGGTCGGAGGGGCGATGAGCCGCACTTCCACCAACGAGTATTGCATGAGCTGCCACTACCACGAACAGGCTGACGCGGACTGGAAGAAGTCCGAGCACTACAACAGCGAGAGCGGTGTGGTGACGGATTGCGCCTCCTGCCATCTTCCTCCGAAAGAGAACGGCTACCTTCGGTACTACATGATCAAGGCCAGGATGGGAGCCAAGGATCTGTGGGCCAAGATGACCAAGGATAAGGACGAAATCAATTGGGACTCAAAAAGAACCCTTGAGCACGGATCAAAAATCGTTTACAACGAATCCTGCGAGAAATGTCACGTCAATCTTTTCCCGACCGGAATCACGGATGACGGCATCACTGCTCATCTCTACTATGAGGAGAACGCCAGGAAACTGAATCTCCAGTGCATCAGCTGCCATCTGAATACTGGCCACGACATGCCAGGCTACGAACATAAGAGGCTGGAAGGCAAGGTGATGGACACGGGTGGCGGTGAAAAGTACGACAGCGTGGCTGTGGTGGCTTCATTCGCGAACTTCACGGAAACGGTTCCCGGTACGACAGCCGCGATCAGGATGGTCGCTGTTCCGGGAGGCGAGTTCACGATCGGGAGTCCGGACAACGAGCCGTTCCGCTCGGCGGACGAAGGGCCTCGGAAAAAAGTGAGAATATCTCCGTTCTTCATGGGCGAGGTCGAGGTGACCTGGCATCAGTTCTGGGCTTTTTACAACGAAACAATGTCAGAGGGCAGAACCCCGCCGGAGAAAATCTTCGCCAACAACAACCGTCCGGATGTGGATGCCGTCAGTGGCCCGACCCCACCGTTCGGATTCCCGGACCAGGGCTGGGGAATGGGCGAGAGGCCGGCGATCACGATGACCCACTATGCGGCGGAAACCTTCTGCCAGTGGCTTTCCCTCAAAACCGGACGAAACTACCGTCTCCCGACCGAGGCGGAATGGGAATATGCGGCCCGTGGCGGCACCCAGACCCCGTACTTTTTCGAAGGAAGCCCGAAGAAATATTCAAAGGAAACATTCTGGAACAAGCTTTTCGGGGCGGACACCACCTCGATCGCAAGGTATGTGATATATTCAGCAGACAGTTTCGGCAAGACTCAGGAACCTTCCGAGGTGAAGGCCAATCCGTTCGGGCTTAAGAATATGCTGGGCAACGTGATGGAATATTGCTCCGACCGGTATGCCGCTGACGCATATTCAAAGATTGCTGATGGCGCATTGGATCCGAAGGGACCAGAGAGTGGTGAGGAATTTGTAGTCCGTGGCGGTGCGTATTCAGATGACGCGTCGCAGGTTCGCTGCGCCGCGAGAAACCATACGCGTAATGAAGACTGGCTCCGCACTGACCCGCAGAATCCGAAGAGTATCTGGTGGTATTCCGACATCAAGGGAATCGGTTTCAGGGTGGTGTGTGATGTGCCCGAAGGAATTTTGTAAATAGAAAGATTCCTGAGTTATTTAAAGGAATACTAAGTAAGCGTTAAAAAATAAGTTGAATAAAATTTTGTGTCAGATTTATGAGGATAGATTTCTTTTTGAAGAAGGAGTGTGCCGGTGGCACATGACTGATGAGAAAAGAAATATAGACCATGAAGATTTACAAATTGTTCAAGTTTTTTTAAATGATTATTAAATTTAATAACATAAAGACTATCAATAAAATGAGCAACAAAATGGACAGAAGATCCTTTCTTGGTAAAAGCGCCAAGATCGGTGTAGGTCTGGTAGGCGGCAGCGTCCTGCTGTCCGCCTGCGCAAGTGGTGACAAATCCGGCAAGATGACACCCCTCAGACAGCCGGGCGAGTATTATGTTCCTGAACTTCCTGACAAGGCCATCGACGGAAAGGAACTTAAGGTCGGCGTGATCGGTTGCGGCGGCCGTGGAAGCGGAGCCGTTGAGGATCTGCTGAATGCCGCCGACGGAATCAGGGTCACGGCCTTGGGCGATGTCTTTGCTGATCGCCTGACCGGCCTTCGCGAAAACCTCAAGACCAAATGGAATCAGGAAGTTCCTGAAGATCACTGCTTCACAGGCTTTGAGGCCTACAAGCAGGTGATAGACTCCGGCGTGGACATGGTGATTGTCGCCACTCCGCCGGTCTTCCGTCCGACGCATTTCCAGTACGCTACCGAGAAGGGGGTTCACTCCTTCCTTGAGAAGCCTATCGCTGTGGACGCCAAGGGCTATCGTCTGATCATGGCGACGGCGAAACAGGCTGAGGCCAAGGGGCTTAGCGTGGTGACCGGAACCCAGCGCCACCATCAGAGACCTTACGTGGAGTCTTTCAAGAGGATCCAGGAGGGAATGATCGGTGAGATCACCGGCGGCAACGTCTACTGGAATCAGGGAATGCTTTGGTACAAGGAGCGTCAGCAGGGCTGGAGCGACATGGAGTGGATGATCCGTGACTGGGTCAACTGGAAGTGGCTCTCAGGCGACCACATCGTCGAGCAGCATGTCCACAACATCGACGTTTTCAACTGGATGATCGGTAAGCACCCTATCAAGGCGACCGGTTTCGGCAGCCGCCAGCGCCGCGTCACCGGCGACCAGTACGACAACTTCAGCATTGACTTTGAATATGAGAACGGCGTCCATCTGCACAGTATGTCGCGTCAGATCGACGGTTGCTCGACCAACATCGGCGAATGTGTCCACGGAACGAAGGGCTACTGGAGCTCGGCGGATTTCGCCATCCGTGATCTTCAGGGCAATGTCCTCTGGCAGTTTGACTTCGAGGCGGAGAAGGCTCAGTACAAGCAGACCAATCCGTACGTGCTAGAGCATGTGGATTGGGTGAACCACATCCGTAAGGGTGACGCTCATGTGGAGGCTGGCGAGTGTGGCATATCTTCTCTCTGCGGCGTTATGGGCCGTGAGTCGGCCTACACCGGCAACACCATCACCTGGGACGAGATCAGCGCCGCCGCACTGGATTACCTTCCGGAGAAGCTTGAGATCGGCAAGATGGACATGAGCAAGTACACTGTCCCGGTCCCGGGAGCTGAAAAGTAATTGATTATGGACAGAAGACATTTTCTCTCGTCAGCGGCGATCGGATCAGCTGCCTTGGCCGCGGCCTCTATGCTGCCGGGATGTGCCACTGCATTGGACAAGAAGAAGTGCGTGCCACGTCTTGAGCTGAAGCTCTCGTTTCAGGAAGGGATCGCCCCGGGAAAGAATCTGGGCGAGCAGCTGGATTTCATGGAAGACCTGGAGGTGCGTGGTTTCGAGCCGAACGGACGGAACCTTCCTGCCCGCGTCAATGAGATTCGTAACGCCCTCAGCGGACGTGACATCGAGGTCTCTGCCATCTGCGCCGGATTCGACGGCTTCATCCTGGCCGAAGACCCGGCGGTCAAGGCGTCGTTCGACAAATCGATGCGCGAGATCGTGGCCGCTGCAGGTGAACTCGGCTCGGTGGGAGTCATAATGGTCCCGGCTTTCAACGGCCAGACTCCGTGCAGACCCCACACCCTGGACACCCGCAACTACCTCTGCGAGCAGCTCCACGACCTCGGAGAGTTCGCCCTTGAGCACGGCACGACCGTGATTCTTGAGCCATTGAACAGAAGGGAGGCCTTCTATCTCCGTCAGGTTGCCGACGCCGCCGCGATCGCACGCGATTCCGACAGCAAGGGCGTGAAGGTGATGGGTGATTTCTGGCACATGTCCGAGGAGACCTCCGACTACGGCGCGCTGACATCAGCCGGCATCGAGTACCTCCAGCACGTCCACATCGCCAGCCGTGGCCGCAGACTGATGCCTGGAGAGGACGGCGCGAAGGACGACTACAAGTCCGGATTCCGGGCGCTCCAGCACATGGACTACAAGAACTATGTCAGTTTCGAGTGCGGCACTGCCGGAGACCGTGCCAAGACCGTGAGGGAAGCCGTCAAACTCCTGTCGGATCAATGGTATAGTCTGTAATGGTTGTCGCAGGTCATACGTTCGGGCTGTTGGCGGCCCTGCTCTATGTCTGTCTTCTGGTGGTCATCTATGTTTTGCGTGACCGCTGGCCGCTGTTCAGGCATCTGGCCGGACGGAAAGCCTGCCTGACCTCGATCTCAATCGTGCTGTTCCTGCTGCTCGTCTTCGGGCTTGTACCGCAGGACGGGGGCAGGGACGGTTTTTTCGGCGTTCTCGGTTTCAGGAATATGAGCCGGTCGCCGATCTTCATCCTCGCGTTGCTTCTTTTGGCGACAAGCGTCACACTGAACACGATCGAGGATATTCATAGATTCAGCAAGCATCGCCTCGGGGTGACCTGCGCCCATCTGGGCCTGTCGGTGATTCTGATCGCCGGACTTTTCGGCTCCGGCGGCACTGTCCGGACGGTTATGATCGCGATGCCGAATGTCCCGGACCATCAAGCGCGGAACGAAGTCACTTATGAATATGTCAAACTCCCTTTCGAGTTGACACTCAGGGATTTCTCCGTTTATGAATATTCTTCCGAGGTCACCTTGACCCTTCCTGACGGCCGCTCATCAGAGATCAAAATCGCTGTGAACCACCCTGCAAAGGTCGGTTCGTGGTGGATTTATCAGTCGGACTACCTGTCGGACACGGAACGAGGAGAGTTCGCAAGCATATTCAAGTGTGTCTGTTCGCCTTTGTCGGAGGTTTTCCGCATTGCATTGTGGCTGCTGCTTGTCTCAGCCGCGGCGATGGTGTTCTTTGCTGGCTTCAAACCGTCTTTTGGAAAGAAAGGACCATTGTCTGTAAAACTACAAGATGGCGCCGCTCCCTTAGGATGTGAAACTTTCAATGAAAAGGAGGAACGGTTATGAGTTGGGATTCGTTTGTCTGGTTCGCCTTGGCAGCGTCACTGTTCTGGATTTCAGGAGCGATTGTCTCCGTGATTTCCAAACGTAGGCTCCCGGCCGCCGTTCTGACCGGATGCGGCTCTGCCATATTCATGACATTCATTGTCGGGGTCTGGATTTCGCTTGGGCGTCCGCCTCTCCGCACTATGGGGGAGACCCGCCTTTGGTTCAGCCTGTTCCTTTCGCTGATCGGGCTCGTGGTGTATCTTCGTTGGCGTTACCGCTGGGTACTTCCGTTCGGATGCCTGATGGCTGTGATGTTCGCCGGCATCAACATATTCAAGCCAGAGATTCACACTGAAGAACTTATGCCGGCTCTCCGCAGCCCGTGGTTCGTCCCGCACGTCATCGTCTATATGTTCGCCTACGCCGTGATGGGCATCGCCACCATCCTCGCCATCCGTATTCTCTGGCTGACCCGCCGTTCAGCCGCGGGATCCGCTCCGGCCACTGGGTCAACAACTCCTGCCACTGTCGATGCGACCGCAAGTCCCCTGTCACCGTCCCTTCAAGGCGACCTGCGCCTCTGCGACACCCTGGTGCGCATGGGCTGGGGATTCATCACAATGGGTATAGTGATGGGCGCCCTCTGGGCCAAACAGGCCTGGGGTGACTACTGGACCTGGGATCCTAAGGAAACCTGGGCCGCCGCCACCTGGCTCAGCTATCTTCTGTACATGCATCTCCGCCAAGGCTCTGCTTTATCTTCGGTCACTTCGGCAGGCTCAGAGGCCATAGCTCGACAGAACTCGCCAGCCATTGAAGTGGCATCACACTCCAACAAAGCTCTCCATCGCACCCTTTTCCTCCTGATATTCTCCTTCCTTCTCCTCCAGATGTGCTGGTGGGGCGTAAACTACCTCCCCTCAGCCCAAGGCTTCAGCCTGCACACCTATTAGTATTCCTGACCTTTAGTGTGCCTTGGAATGAAATGAGGTCCCCTTTCAGAGGCCTGTAGAAAATACCATGGAGGGCAACATGTTGAATATTAATATTTTAACGGATGCTACTCCTTCCTCGTATGGCGTGGAGTAACTCTGTGTTCTGTCTTGATAACAAAGGCTTTGCCCTCCACGAAGGAAAGAGGGTAGTCTATGGTGCCAGAATGTGGGCTGAATGAAAATCAGGCATATTCAATCATTCTTGGGGAGAATTTGCTAACTTTGCAAGTTGTAGGTCCTCGAGAGAGATGCAGACCGCGTAAGTAGGAATATTCAAAACATATCAATATGTACAGAACACACACGTGCGGGAAACTCCGCATTGAGAATGTCGGGCAGAAGGTGACCCTCGCCGGTTGGGTGCAGAGGTCAAGGAAGCTCGGCGGAATGACTTTCATTGACTTGCGTGACCGCTATGGCATCACGCAGCTCGTGCTTGAGGCGGACGCAGACGCAGCTTTGGTGGAGACAGCGACCTCTTTGGGCCGTGAATATGTCATCCAGGCCACCGGTGAGGTAGTCGAGCGTCAGAGCAGGAACGCCAGGATGGACACAGGTGACATCGAGATCAAACTTGAGGCGATCAACATCCTCAACAAGTCCGTCACCCCTCCGTTCACCATCGAGGACGAGAGCGACGGCGGCGAGGATCTCCGCGCCAAGTACCGTTATCTGGACCTGAGAAGAAATCCGCTCCAGAAGGCATTGGCTCTCAGGCACAGACTGGCCCACGAGGTGCGCAACTACCTCGATGCACACAACTTCATGGAGATCGAGACTCCGTACCTGATCAAGTCCACTCCGGAGGGAGCCCGCGACTTTGTCGTGCCTTCCAGGATGAATCCGGGGCAGTTTTACGCCCTTCCACAGTCTCCTCAGACCTTCAAACAGCTGCTGATGGTCGCCGGCTACGACCGCTACTTCCAGATCGTGCGCTGCTTCCGTGACGAGGATCTGCGCGCCGACCGTCAGCCGGAGTTCACCCAGATCGACTGTGAGATGTCCTTCGTCGAGCAGGAGGATGTCCTGAATATGTTCGAGGGAATGATGAGGACGATGTTCAAGAATGTCCTCGGGGTTGATATTCCTAACCCTATGCCTCGTATGAGCTGGTACGACGCGATGGACAAGTACGGTTCTGACAAGCCGGATGTCCGTTTCGGAATGACCATTCACGAGATTACAGACAAGGTGAAAGGCAAAGGCTTCTCCGTTCTTGAGGACGCTGCCTACGTCGGAGCCATCGCGGTTCCGGGCGGCGCTGAATACACCCGCAAGCAGATCGATGAGCTGACCGAGTGGGTCAAGAGACCTCAGGTCGGAGCCAAGGGCTTGATCTACATCAAGCTCAACGCCGACGGCTCCGTCAAGTCCTCGATCGACAAGTTCTACTCACCTGACGAGTTGAAAGTCATCGCCGAGGCCGTTGAGGCCAAGACCGGTGACATCGTGTTCGTGATGTCAGGTGACAGCAACCGCAAGGTGCAGACAATGCTTGGCGTTCTGCGTATCGAGATGGGCAACAGGCTCGGCCTTCGTGACCCTAAGGTCTTCGCGCCGCTTTGGATCGTGGACTTCCCGCTTCTTGAGTGGAGCGAGGAGGACGGACGATTCTACGCGATGCACCACCCGTTCACCGCACCGAAGCCTGAGCACATGAACCTGTTCTACAGCGACAAGAAGGAGGATCTCGAAAGGGTTTGCGCCAATGCCTACGACTTCGTGCTGAACGGCACAGAACTCGGTGGCGGTTCCATCCGAATCCATGATGCGGAGGTTCAGAAGAGAATGTTCGAGGTTCTGGGCATCGGTCCTGAGGAGGCTGAATATAAGTTCGGATTCATCATCCACGCCTTCCAGTACGGTGCTCCGCCTCACGGAGGTCTGGCATTTGGTTTCGACCGTGTCTGCACACTATTCGCCGGCAAGGAGTCCATCCGTGACTTCATCGCCTTCCCGAAGAACAACCAGGGCCGTGACGTGATGATCGATTCCCCGTCCCGGATCGACCAGTCCCAGCTCGACGAGCTCAGTCTGGATCTCCGTCCGCAGCAGGAGAAGTAGTTCCCGTCCTGTCGCCGGGTCTGTCGAAGCGACGTGAAACAAAGCATGAAAGTGTGACCGGATTGTCCTTCGGCCACACTTTCATTTCTCTCGCACTCGCGCGGTGCACCCCCAAAAGTGTCAACCATTCTCAGGGAAGGTCAGTTGTTCAACTGGATGGACAAGTACGTGAATGAAAAGGAATTAGTATCTTTGCAGGACG
>UQUJ01000088.1 GCA_900544195.1 uncultured Alistipes sp.
GCCGCCGTACTTCGGGGAGCCCCGGCATCATTACGATGCCGGGGCTCCTTTTTTTGCGTACATGTCCCACACTCCCGTGATGCCGTCCACGGGACTCTGCACTCCACGGCGACGTGAAGGGACGGATGTGTCCCCAGACGTGTCATGTGGTACTGTCTCACATTACCAACCTAACTTTCCTTTTCCCGAATTGTACCGCAGAACCCTCTTTCGTGTACCAATCCCCCTGTTGCGTCTGTTTTGTACCTTATAAGACTTTGTAAGGAACATAACTAACCTATTGCCTCCCTGCCTGTTTTTTGTACCCACGTTTACATACGCTTTCCATTGCATACATCCTCATGAATTCATTTTCAGTATGGTAGTACCATCATGCATGGACATATATATAAATTGTATGCAAATTATTCACTCATAAATAATTAGTGCTATGTTAAAAATTACCAAGGACGGAGTCTCCGTCATCGCTGTGCTTGACAGGCGCAGAGCAAAGAAATCAGGTGTCTTCCCGGTCAAGATCGAAGTTGTTTACAGTCGTATCCAAAAGTATTATCCAACAGGCGTGGATCTTCCCGCCTCGGAATGGAAGCGAATATCCTATTCCAAGAGGATGCCCGACTGTCACGCCGACATCATCTCGAAATTCAATCAGATAAGCTTGGAAGTTGAAGCGTTGCTTGAAAGAGGTACTTTCTCGTTTGAAGCTTTGGAGGCAAGAATGGGTAAACCCGTTGATAAGACGTTAAACGCGGCACTTGAGTCGATGATGGCCAAATTTCACACTGAGGGACGGATAAACTCATATTACCGATGTCGTACAACCTTGAAAAACGTTGAGAGATTTGCCGGTAAGGAAATTCTGTTCAGTAAGTTATCTGTTTCATGGTTCAATGCCTTCGAGAATTTTCTCAAGAAGGAGAAGAAAGCCATAACCACGATAAGCATCTACATGAAAACCTTGCGCTGTGTGATGAACGAAGCTGCCGCCGCCGGTCTTGTCAAGGAGGCTCTGTTTCCGTTCGGCCGTGGCAAATACATCATTCCTAAGGGCAGTTCCAGAAGCCTTGCCCTCTCGTACGACCATATTCGTAAAATAGTCGCCTACAAAGGCACGACTTCCAGAGAGCGCTACCGTGACCTGTGGCTATTCTCCTACCTTTGCAACGGCATCAACTTCCGTGATATGCTGTTCCTTAAATATAAGAATATAATAGACGGGGAAATATGCTTCCTTCGTTCCAAGACAGCTCATGCCTATGGAGGCTCCAAGATCATCCGTGCTGTGATCACACCAGAGATGATGGACATCCTCCACCGCTGGGGCAATCCCTACGACGGCAACCCCGAGACCCTCCTCTTTGACTACGCCGAGGGTGCGACTGACATGCTTTCAATCTCAAATACCGTCCGAAAAGTCATAAGCATGTGCAACAACGCATTGAAGAAGATCGCTGAGGAATTGGGAATCCCTCCATTTACAACCTATTCAGCCAGACATAGTTTTGCGACAGTTCTCCTCCGTCAGGGCGTGGATCTCACATTCATTTCGGAATCTCTCGGCCACTCCAGCCTGATGGTCACCGAGCACTATCTCGGTGGCTCCGACCGTCTCGACAGAATGCGTAACGCTCGCCTCCTGACCAATTTCTGATGAATATGCTCAACCCGGCCACCGAGTCTGTCGAAGCGCCTGGCCCCGTCGAAGCGTCCGCCAGAGGGCGGCAACAACAACGACACCTCCGGCATGCAAACCGTATGTCAGTCCACGATCCTGCTGATTGAATATGTCCGTTCCAGTGGTCTGAGTCAGTGTTTCCCGAGAGAAAACGGGTGTCACTCATAGTAATAAATATGTTTACAGACCCCCTGCGAGGGGTACTCCATAACACAACGACAAATATATGGGTTTAATTTTTCATAAACAAGATTTTTCATAAAGAAATTGCCGAAAAACCTAAAAAAAAGCATTTGTCACTATGAGTAACATGTTTAACTTTTTTTATTAACAATTATCCTTTATGAAAAAATTTTTTAGATTGGTTTCGATGTTGGCCGTAGCAGGGCTGACATTTGCGTACACCAGCTGTACGGACTACTCTGAGGACATCGATGCGAACAAGGGGCGCATCGACAACCTGGGTAACAAGCTGGCGACGGTCGAGCAGCAGATCGCGTCCCTGAAGACGGATGTGACGAGTCTGCAGACGGCCAAAGCGGAGGCGGAGAAGGCTATTTCCGACCTCCAGACCTTGCTCAAGTCTCTTCAGGGAAAGCACGAGAAGGATGTTGAAGATGTCACGAAGCTCATCAATGCCCTCCAGACTAAGGTGACGGCTCTTGAGACAGAGGTCGGCAAGATCAACGAGATGATCATGACTCTTGCCACCAAGGAGTATGTTGACGGAACCTTCGCCACGAAGAATGCTTTGGCCGCCGCGGAGGAGAAGATCGGTGGTCTCCGTACTGACCTTACCGCAGCCGAGGGCAAAATCAAAGCTCTTGAAGACAAGTATGATTCGGAGTTGAAGATCTCTGAAATCCTTGCCAAGATCGATGCCGCCAAGAAGGCCGCCGATGTGGCTGACTCCCTCGCCAGAAAGTCTCTTGGAGACGTTGCCGCCCTTAAGACTGCTCTTGGGGTTTATGCTGACAAGGGAGCCCTTGAGGCGAAGATCGCCCTTCTTGACAAGGCTGATTCGACACTCAATGCCGACAAACTCGACATCAGCGAATTCGACGGCAAGTTCGATGCCGCCCTTAAGAGAACTCTTGAGACAGAAGGTAATGTAGTGTCCGAGGAGATCGCCAAACAGATCTCTACCGCGAAGACAGAACTCGAAAGCAGGATCACTGCCCTTAGACAGTATGTTGACGGCAGGTTCGCTTACCTCTATTCAGTTGCTAAACGGCTGAAGAGCCTTGTCTTCGTCCCTGACCTCTATGTCGATGGAATCGAGGCCACCGAGTACACCTACGGTGATTACACCAAGAAGACAGCCAAGGCTGGCACAAAGACAAACTGGTTTGATGATAAAGGCGTAGAATCATGGATTTTGGCTGTCAATGCGAATGATTCTAAATGGTGGAATTATGCTACCGCTACCGGCACAACTGCTCGCCAGTTCATCAACATCCCTCATGTGATCACCTATAGGTTGAACCCTTCAAATGCGGATGTTACTGCCACGACCCCTATCGCTTTTGTCTCTTATGACAAGGAGGTCATCACTAAGGCAGATGCTGTTCCTGTCAAGGCTGAATTTGTCAGCGCCGAGGAAGGTGATCTTAAGGTTAAGATGAATCTGGTTGGTCAGAAAGTCAAAGGCAAAGGATGGGCTACCATTTTCGCTCTTCAGGCTACTTACAAGCAGGAAGGACAGGACACCACAGTCACCTCTGATTTTGCCAATCTCTACGCTTCCACTCTTACTTTCCAGAATCTTGCTTTCAAGAAGGTTAATTATGAAGGTTCCGCCTGCTCAGATCCAACGCTTTTCAAACATCTCTACACAACAGCCAAAGCTGCTATTGAAAATAAGCCTTCTGTGATTGTCCGTTACGACGATCCTAATGGTCTTGATCTTAAAGAAGTTGTAACGTCCCACATCAAGATTGATTCAAAGAGTTCCAACAAAGCGGTTCATGCTGACTATGCCGCGAAGTTCCCTGAGAATGACTACGGTATCGACTACAGGTTCGAGCTCATTGATTACACTTCTGGAACTTACGCAACCTCTGAAAGCCAGCACGCATTCCTGAAGGATGGTCACATCTTTGTTCCTTGTGCGTCTGTGGATGGAATGGCTGATCAGACTCAGACTGGTGCTGCAGCTGTTACCGCTGTCGGAAGACGTCCGCTTGTCCGCGTGACCCTTCAGAAGGGTAATGACATCATCCTTGTTGGTTTCATCAAGTTCGAGATCACAAAGTACACAGATTATGTAACTGTTAATCCTTTCACTGATTGGACTTACAAGTTCCTCTGCGTAGGTGATGTTAATACTACCACATGGAATCAGATGGTTGACAACGTCATCAAGCATTCCGGTCTTACCAAAGAAGAGTTCTGCAAGGTTTACGCTCTTGAGACAATTGCTGGAGTACCATCTACACCGGCCGTTCAGTACAAGCTTGATGCTGGCAAATTCGTCAAGGCTTCGTCTGCTGAGTATTTGGGAACTGTTACCGAAATGAAAGACGCGGTACCAGGAACTACAACTGATGTCATCGAGTGGAAACTTGAGGAAAAAGATCTTTCCGCTATCTACAAACTCAGCGACCACACAAAGACCATCTGGGTAAGATACGTCTACAGCGGTGTTACTCCTACTTCTGAATATGAAGGCATCTACGTTCCTCTTACCGTCAAGGATGTTGTTAAGCCTGTTGCTTCAGTGAGCAAGAAGCTTATGAACTACTGGTTCAATGGCGAGGATAACGCCAAGATTAATGTGAAACCTCCTTATGCTAATGGTTCAACAATTCCTTGGAACACCGACATCAATCAGGTTTGGGAAGGCAATAAGCCTGTCTTTACTCTCACCCCGGCCACTGGTTTCGATGACGCCACGGCAGGAGGCTACAAGTACTACTTCGCACCTGTTCAGAAGACTTATAAAATCAATGACGTTACATATAAACTCTTCGTTAAGGAGACTAAGGTTTACGACAAGTACGTTGCCGCTACCGTCATCAATGTTACGGACAACGCAAAGATTAAGGAGTTTGAACTGAAAAATGCAATTACCGTCAATTTGGGTATTTACACTAATGATGTTCTCTATTGCAAGAAAGGCTCTGATCCTATAGAGTATGAAGTCGCCAAACTTAATCAGACAAGTGGAGTTGTTTCTTATCAGGATAATGATGTAGCCAAGGAGCTTCTCAATGCTTATGCATCAGTGCCGTCTGATTATGAAGACGCGCAGCTTTCCGCTAACATCGGTGTGACTGCTTACTCTTCATGCAACACTGCTCTCTCTCTCTCCGGTGCTGTTAATCCTTACTACTTCCTTCGTCCGATCAATGCCGAGGGAGCCGATAACAAGTTCTTCATTGATGGTAAGGATCTGCACGTTGATGAGTCTAACATCAATCTCTTTGAATTGTTTGATTTCACAGACTGGAGAGGCGAGAAGTTTGTCAAGGCTCCTGGTGACTACACCAACCTGTGGTACTTCAAGTATTACAATGTCAAGAACATTAAAGTTGACCTTGACAATGTAACTACTGACCTTGACGGTGGTACTCTTGGAAAGACAAAGCTTTCTGCCAAGACTTCGGACATCCATCTTGAGTATTGGTTCGGTCCGCGTACAAGCCCTACCGCACAATACACAACCACTGCTACGGCTAATGTCCCTGTTAATATAGTAGCATCAGCTGAACCTAACTGGGGAATAGGTCATTACAATGGTCTTATCGATAAGTTCGGTTACATCCACTATCATAACAACTTGACTACAGTAAGCAAAGACTTCACAATCTGTGTTCCTGTAAGCTTCACTTATGATTGGGGCGTTGTCAACACCCACGTTGACATCCTTGTAAAGGCTCTCTAATGTGACACTATAGCATTAATTTGAGGCGCGTCGGAACTCGATGCGCCTCATTTTGTAAGAAGACAATCGGAAGACATAATAAAGAAGAAGATTATGAGACAGACACTAATAAAGGCTCTTGCCGCTTTTGTCACGGTCGCGTCCGTCGCGTTTGCGATGTTGTCCTGTGGCGGCAGAGGAGGCCGGGCGGCGACCCAGGACGAGGGAGAAGCCTACCTCTCGTCGCTGACCAAGGCTGACACGGCCTCCCTGCTGTCGATTGCGGACAGCTGCATGACATTGATGGCCAACGGGGAGTATGAGAAGGCTCTCGCCGGTGTCGGCTACGTTGACGGCGAGACACTTGATGTGATGACTCCCGAGATGGTCGCCCGGACTGCCGCCACGTTCAAGAGTCTCGGGGTGTATGGCTTCGAGCGCTCCGGTTTCGAACTCTCTTCCGCGGAGGACAACATCGTCCGGTACCGCCTGAAGATCGGCGGACCTTCGACAGACCCTGGGGCCGCCATAGCCCCGACCACCGGCTTCGCGTTCAACGCCTACCGCATCGACGGCAACTGGTACCTTTCCCTCAAGCAATAACCCATCTGTTTGTTTGAAAAATGAATATGTCCGGATAGATTATTTCTAATATCCGGACATTTTTTATTCACCGACACTTTCTCGAATGCTAACTTCCCCTATGGCCGCTGAACCGGTCGGTCGCAGAGCCTGTCGAAGCGCGGTTTCGTACGGTCGCAGAGTCTGTCGAAGCGATCTAAGAAGCTGTTTTGAATTGTTTGAAATGTCCTTTGAGGTGAAAAATCTTCATTTTCTTCCCGCTTCTTCAGTCAGATAGCACCGCTATCTTCCTTGGAAGAAGCGGTCGAAACTGAAGTTTTTCACTCTCAAACCTTCAAACAAACAATTCAAAACAGCTTCTAAAGAGCGGTCAACTATCCCGTCGCCACTTTCCTGGAGTCAATAGTCCGGGTCTTAGTGGAGAGATTCACACCAACTTTGGCAATCTCCAGCCCGTCTTCCACTTTGTAGGGGATGAGGTAGCCTTTGTCGTCGATCTGCCTGAGGGCAGCATCCGCCGAGCCGTCCACCTTGAACTCGAAGACGTAGATCCGGTCTTGAGTCCTGCAGACGGCGTCCACCCGGCCGATTGCCGACTTGACTTCACTCTGAATATAATACCCCAGCAGCGAGAAGATCAGGTAGATGATGGTCTGGTAGTGCTTCTCCGTCTTGTTTTCCAAGTCATTCGGAATGCCGTCAAGGACACCAAGAGTGAGTCTCATTATCTTGAACTCAATCCTGATTATCTGGTTGACAAGACTAAGAAATATGATGGAACAATCATCGTTAAGGGCAAGCTCTCTGGCGCTAACTTCGAATATACCTCTGAGGTTCAGGAGCACTTTGTCAATTACCTTAAGGATGTGAAACTCCCTAAGAGCCATACTTAAAGGCATTATCCGCAAAGAATGCCAATCATTTACAAACCACGGGCACGCTAAAACGCCACCAACGGTATTCAATCCACTATCACTGTGGCTGACCCTCCCTCGGGATATGGGGGTCAGCCACACACAATGGCCTTCCAGCATTACCAGAGCCATTCTTGCGTGCCTGTGGTTTGCACAGGGTTTGCACAAGGCTCAAAAAAATCAAAGCAGCAGAGCCGTTCTATAATGTTCAGGGTGATTCGATGAATTCAATTTTACCGATTGACGCAACTTCTTCTTTCAACATTACTTAAGGCATTATCCGCAAAGAATGCCAATCATTTACAAACCACGGGCACGCTAAAATGCCACCAACGGTATTCAATCCGCTATCACTGTGGCTGACCCTCCCTCGGGATATGGGGGTCAGCCACACACTATTGCCTCCCAGCATTACCAGAGCCACTCTTGCGTGCCTGTGGTTTGCACAGGGTTTGTACAGGGTTTGCACAGGGTACCAAAAAATCAAAACAGCAGAGCAATTCACCCTGCTGCTAGATTCATTTGCAACGCCTATATGTATATGGCGCTCAGGTGACTAACCGTTCCAAATCATTTATACTTGACCTCGGCCACTGACGGCCATGTCGTAAATTCTGTCAATTCCATGAATTTGGGAATGATGAGTTCCTCGGTATTCGTCAAATAATCGTAATTTTGTGAAAAGGTAATATGTTTTTCAAATGGAAGCGGATAGAATGGGAATGTGGCCTCAAAAGAGGAGACAGTTGCGGCGACAAAGCGCGTGCTTAGGTGTGCGCTGTGGCGCGTGATGTGGCGCGTGATGTGGTGCGTGATGCGGTGCGTGATGCGGTGCGTGATGTGGCGCGTGATGCGGCGCGTGATGCGGCGCGTGATGCGGCGCGTGATGCGGTGCGTGATTGATAAACAATTGATAATCAAGCAATATCGCACCCACCTTTAGTCTAATCACGCTAAAGACAATCACCTAATCTATTAACTTATAATAGATTGCAAATCACGACACCTTATGGGGAGGATAACTGTTATAAAGCATATAGCTTCATTGCAAAGGAAAGGACAGACAGAGCGTGTCTAAGTATGCGTTAAGTATGCGTTAAAAAATAAGTTGGTAAAGATTTGGCAGTATTTTCGAGGATAGATGTCTT
>UQUJ01000089.1 GCA_900544195.1 uncultured Alistipes sp.
AAAAGGTCTGCCAAGGATGTCTCGTGAGCGAAAAGCCGCATTCTGCTCACGAAAGGGTCTTCCGAGGTTGTCTCGTGAGTGAGACGGCGCATTCTGCTCACGGAAGAGTCTGCCGAGGTCGTCTCGTGAGCGAGACGGCGCGTTCTGCTCACGGGAGAGTCTGCCAAGGTTGTCTCGTGAGCGAGACGGCGCGTTCTGCTCACGAAAGGGTCTGCCGAGGTGCTTTTGGGCGACGAAGAGTGTGTGTTGTCACCGAAGAGTCCCGTCATCCTTACTTACGTAATTCTGCCCTGCACCCCCGAGCGACAAAATGGTACGAAAGTGTCGCCCAAGCGTGCCTCGCTGCACTCTCGGGCGACGATAAGTGCCAAAAGCGTTGCCCTGGAGTGTCGTCTTGGAGTGGCGCGAGGAAGGATTCTGGAACGATCAAAGGAGCATAAATGGATGGTTTTGCTCTTGTCAAAGACAAAAACGCATACGACGGTGGCATTATATGGAGAAAATGCGGCCGTCGTGATTGGTCAAGGCTCCGGGGGTGCGTTCCAGGGGATTTAGTTCCGATGTCTTAGGCTTATAACTTATTATTTTTTGTATATTTGTGAATCGGGATGGCTTCGGGAGGCGAGGATGCCGATTGGAGGAGGCCTTGATTAACCATTTAAGATTCTGGAAAGCACTATGTACAAGAGAGTTTTGCTTAAATTGAGCGGAGAGAGCCTGGGCGGGTCCGTTGGAAAGGGACTAGATCCGGAGAGTCTGCGGAAATATTCAAAGGAGATCGCGCAGGCGGCGAAGGCCGGGTTGCAGATCGCCATTGTCAACGGAGGGGGCAACATATTCAGAGGCCTCCAGGGGCTTGAGAAGGGGTTCGACAGGGTTGAGGGTGACCGGATGGGAATGCTGGCGACCGTGATAAACTCTTTGGCGCTCAGTCAGTTCATTAAGGACGAAGGGGTGAAGGCCGAGGTCTTCTCCGCCACCCCGATGGAGCCTCTTGTGCGCTACTACAACCGCGACAACGCGGTCAAGGTGCTGGAGGAGGGGGGCGTTGCCCTCATCGCCGGGGGAACGGGCAGCCCGTTCTTCACTACTGATTCCGGCGCGGCTCTCAGGGCTCTTGAGATCAAGGCCGATGTCGTGCTGAAAGGAACACGTGTCGATGGAGTCTATACCGCTGACCCAGAGAAAGATCCTACCGCTGTCAAGTACGATGAACTGACCTTTGACGAGGCGATGGCGAAGCATCTCAAGGTTCTCGACCAGACCGCATACGCCCTATGCAATGACGGGAATATGCCGATCATCGTCTTCGATGTGAACGGCGAGGGCAACCTGCTGAAACTGGTCAACGGAGAGAAGGTCGGGACGCTTGCCCATAAATAGTCTTGTTGGAAACGGACAAGGGTACGACCACAAAAGATTGATAAATAACAATTAACACAATACACTATGCTTACAGACAAAGCGAAAGAGATCATCAATGGAGTGAAGTCCAAAATGGAGGACTCTATCCAGTTTCTTGAGGAAGACCTCAAGACCTACCGCGTGGGAAAGGCCAATCCGTCCATCCTCAACAATGTGATGGTTGACTACTATGGTTCCCAGACACCTATCCCCCAGGTCGCCTCGGTGACGGTTCCGGATGCCAGGACCATCGCCATCCAGCCTTGGGAGAAGAACATGATCGGGCCGATCGAGAAGGCGATCATCAACGCCAATCTCGGCTTTACACCTCAGAACAACGGCGAGGTGATCCGTTGCCCTATACCTCCGCTCACCGAGGAAAGGCGTAAGGAACTCATCAAGAAGGCCAAGGCTACGGGCGAGAACATCAAGGTCGCTGTCCGCAACGCCCGCCGCGACGGAGTTGACGCTTTGAAGAAGGCCGAGAAGGCCGGAGAGTTCTCCGAGGACGTGCGCAAGGAGGGCGAGGACGAGATCCAGAAGGCCACCGACGCGAAAGTGAAGGCGGTTGACGAGCTCGTGTCAGCGAAGGAGAAGGAGATATTGACCGTCTAATGAATGCCTTAAGGCGGCTTGAATGAATGTTCATCCGCTATTTTGGTATATTCATTAAATTTTTAGGAACATTTTCTTCGGATTTTACTATCTTTGCATCGTTATGATGATGAGCACACGATTTTATTCTTTCGGATTTTATTTCTTTTACCGCGGCAGGTAGAGGACCGGACGAGCGTGTGCAGGAATATTCAGAAAAAAAGATAGATGAATATGCGGCTGTCCGGTGCTTTTCCGGGCAGCCTTTTTTATTTGGTTGATTTCTTCACCGCTGCGGTGAGAGCAAGTCCCTCCCATAAGGGGAGGGTGACGTGAAATGATGATGAATATGACAAAAGTCGCGATACAAGGCTATAGGGGGTGCTTCCACGAGCAGGCGGCACGGGAGTTCTATTCCGCGCGAGGGGAGGAGATCTCCATTGTGGAATGTCCGACCTTCGAGGGACTGTTCAAGGCTGTGGCCTCCGGTGAGGCCCAGGCGGCGGTGATGGCCATCGAGAACACGATCTCCGGAGGTCTCATCCCGAATTTCGAGCTGCTTAGGTCGAATCCCTACAAGATCAAGGGCGAGGTGTACATCCCCATACATCAGAACCTTATGGCACTTCCGGGACAGGATATCCATGACATAAAGGAGGTGCGGACGCACTATATGGCCATCAACCAGACTCGCCGGTTTTTCGAACGTAACTGCCCGTGGATCACGATGGTGGAGTCCGAGGACACAGCCAAGAGCGCCATTGACATCGCCGCCGGTGGGCTAAAGGGAGTCGGGGCGGTCGCCTCTGAACTGGCAGCCAGTCAGAACGGTTTGGAGATCCTGGCCCGCAGCATCGAGACCTACAAGCAGAACTTCACCCGCTTCCTGATTCTGGACGACGCCATCACGGTGCCACGCAGCGAAATCAACAAGGCGTCCCTCTGCTTCACCCTGCCACACAAGCCGGGTTCTTTGGCGCAGGTGCTTACGATTCTCTCGTTCTACGACATGAACCTCACCAGAATCCAATCCCTGCCGATCCCCGGGCAGGAATGGCAGTACTTTTTCTATGCGGACATCAAGTTCGCGACATACGGACGTTACCGTCAGGCACTTAGGGCGGTCAGACCTCTGATGGAAGGACTTAACATTTTAGGCGAATATAAATCTTCGATGTAATCATGATCATTGAACCGGCAAAAAGAACATCATCTGTTCAGGAATATTACTTCTCCCGCAAACTTAAAGAGATGGACGCGCTCAATGCGGAGCGTGTGGCTCGCGGGGAAGACAGGATAATCAATTTGGGAATAGGCGCTCCGGACGGGATGCCTCCGCAGACGGCGATTGACGCTTTGGTAGAGGCGGCCCAAAAGCCAGGTAATCATGCCTATCAGAACTATAGAGGTCTGCCGGAACTCAGACAGGCTTTTGCAGATTGGTATTCACGTTATTACGGTGTGACTCTTAATCCGAACGGCGGCATCCAGCCGCTTGTAGGGTCAAAGGAAGGAATCCTTCTTATCTCGATGGCGTTTGTCAATCCGGGAGACAAGGTGCTGGTTCCTGATCCGGGCTATCCGACCTACACTTCGGCATCTAAACTGGTTGGTGCCGAGATTGTTACATACGACCTGACGGAGGAAAACCATTGGTGGCCGGATTTCGGCGCTTTGGAGAGGATGGATCTTGAGGGTGTGAAGATTATGTGGACGAACTATCCGAATATGCCGACCGGTGCCAAGGCCACTCCCGAGCTTTATCAGAGGCTGGTGGATTTCGGGCGCAGGCACAGAATCTTGATAGTGAATGACAATCCATATTCATTCATCCTTTGCGGGAAGCCGCTGTCGATTCTGGCGGCGAAAGGGGCGGAGGAGTGTTGCCTCGAACTGAACTCGCTTAGCAAGGCGCACAATATGAGCGGCTGGCGAATCGGAATGGTCGGCGGCGCTCCGGAATATATCGCTGAAGTGCTGAAGGTCAAGAGTCAGATGGACTCGGGGATGTTCAAACCATTGCAACTTGCGGCGGTCGAGGCTCTTAACCAGTCGCCTGAATGGTTCGAGGAACTGAATTCTGAATATGTCCGCAGACGCGTGGCGGCAGGGAGGATATTTGACACCCTCGGTGCGGTTTATGACCGCGACACGGCTGGGCTGTTCCTTTGGGGACGGGTGCCTTCGGAATATGCCGGGAACGGAATGACGGCCGGAGAGGTGGTTTCGGAACGCATTCTGCGTCAGGCGGGTGTGTTCATCACACCGGGCTTTATATTCGGAAAGAACGGCAACGACTTCATCCGGATTTCGCTTTGCGCCAAGCCGGAGGTTCTTGACCGGGCGAACAAAGAAATAGAAAAAGTTATAGATTAGGACACTTCGATGCTTCGACAAGCTCAGCAACCGACAAGCTCAGCAACCGGCTCAGCAATTGCAAGCTCGGCAACCGAAGATTCAGTGACCGAAATGTTTGGTCGCCGAGCCTGTCGAAGCGACATTAAAGCAACGATGATATGATAGTAGGAATCATTGGTCTGGGCCTGATAGGCGGCTCGATGGCCATCGACCTGAAGAGAAGAGGATTCGCCCGGATAGTTCTTGGGGTGGAGGCTGACCCGGTGAACGCCGCCGCGGCCGAAAGGATGGAACTTGTGGACGAGATCGTCCCGTTCGAGGAGTGCGTCCGCAGGAGCGACATCACTGTGATAGCCATACCGGTCGGCTCTGCGGTGAAGATGCTCCCGCAGGTACTCGACATATTCAAAGAGGAAGGGAACGGGACAAAGATCGTGATAGACACATGCTCCACGAAGAGCAACATTGTCCGCGCGGCGCACTACCATCCCCTCCGCGGCCGCTTCGTGGCGACACACCCGATGGCCGGCACTGAATATTCAGGGCCTTGGGCCGCGATGCCGAACCTCTTCGACGGTAGGGCCTGCATATTCGCAAACACCGAGGATTCAGATCCGCAGGCGGTCAAGGTGGTTGAGGGACTGTATGATGCGTTGAATATGCGTCCGCTCTTTATGAACGCCGACAGCCACGACGTGCACACCGCCTATGTGTCTCACATCTCTCACGTCACCTCTTTCGCTCTGGCTCTGACGGTCCTTGAGAAGGAAAAGGATGAGAAGCACATCTTTGACCTTGCGTCGGGTGGATTCTCCTCGACCGTCCGGTTGGCCAAGAGTTCCGCCGAGATGTGGACCCCTATCTTGGCGCAGAACAGGGACAATGTGCTGCACGTCATTGACACATATTTGGAAAAGATGAGGCTGTTCCGTGACGCTATCGCTGACTATGACGGCGGACGGATCACGGAACTCATCCACGAAGCAAACAGGATTAAAAAGATTTTGAGATAGTTATGGAACGTACACTTGACATCATCCCCGTCTCCGAGTGGGGATTTTTCGACGAGAGCATTCCCCCTCTCGTTATCGCCGGTCCTTGCAGCGCCGAGTCTGAGCTGCAGGTGATGATGACCGCCAAAGGCCTTCACGAATTCGGCATCCATGTTTTCCGCGCGGGAATATGGAAGCCCCGCACCCATCCCGGATCCTTCGAGGGTGTCGGCACACCAGGCCTTAAGTGGCTCCAGAAGGTGAAGAATGAATATGGAATGAAGGTCTGCACCGAGGTAGCCAATGAGAAGCACGTCTATGAATGTCTGAAATATGGCATAGACATGGTCTGGATCGGAGCACGGACTACGGCTAATCCGTTCCTCGTGCAGGAGATCGCCGACGCGTTGAGGGACACGGATATTCCGGTCTTGGTCAAGAATCCGGTGAATCCTGACATTGATCTATGGGTCGGGGCTCTCGAAAGACTCAACCGGGCGGGGATCAGAAAACTGGGCGTTATCCATCGCGGATTCTCTACCTCGCAGAAAATCCCGTACAGAAATTTTCCGGGCTGGCAGATGGCGGTTGAGCTTCGCACCCGCTACCCTAAGCTTCCGTTCTTTGCGGATCCGAGTCATATGGGGGGCTCACGCCAGTATCTCAAAGAGTTGTCACAGAGGGCGATGGATCTTGGCTTGGACGGCCTGATGATCGAGTCCCATTGCGATCCTTCCTGCGCGTTGAGCGATGCCAAACAGCAGTTGGTTCCGTCAGATCTGAAGGCTTTGCTTGAGAGCCTTACCGTCCGTCAGAAGGTCTCCAATGACAAGGAATATAACGAAGGCATCGAGCAGCTCCGTTCCCAGATTGACATCATCGACGAGAACCTGCTTGTCGCCCTTGGTTCCAGAATGGAGATCTCCCGCAGGATAGGCGAGTTCAAGAAGGCGCACAACATCGCCATTGTCCAGGCTTCCCGTTGGGACAGCATCCTATCCTCGATGATAGAGAAAGGCAAGGACTACGGCCTCTCCGAGGAGTTCATCACAGCCTTTTTCACCGCCATCCACGATGCTTCAGTCGCGGAACAGAACAGGATTCTGGAGCGGTAGGCTCCAGAATTATCTTAGCCGTGACAGTCTGTTTTCAATCAGTGCCCTGTAAAGGTCTTTTGTCTCGTCAGGAAGAAATGACCTGTCCAGAATGTCAAACCAGAGGGGCTTGTTAGAAATCATTCTGCCAATGATCCATCTGCACACCTTTGTTTCAATCCCGGCAGCTGTCATCGCTTTTTCGAATGCGTCTCGGTCATATCCTGTTATGCCCTCTCTACCTTCCGTCCCGCTTCCTTCCAAAGGCATAGCCAGTTCGTCTTTGTCCTCGATCCCTGTCAGGAGCACCGCAAGCAGGTCATATGCCGGTGAAAGGGTGTAATCGCTGCCATCGGTTGAAATCAATGAGAAATTCTTGCAGTGCATGTCCGAGTTGCCGGTTATCCACGAAAACAGCACAATCTCCCAGAAGCGCTGGACATCCAGAAGCGGAGCGGAAGAGAGCATGCTCACCACGGCTGACAATTGAGAGTACGAGCCAAGGTATTTGTGTTCTGTGAGTCTGTTTGTAAGCTGGCACATGTCCAGCATAGAGTATTTCTGTCCTTTCGGGCCTCTGTCCATCCTTTTGGTGATGTATGCGAGTTCTCCGTCTGACATTCTGATCAATCCGTGTCTGGCCGTGCGGATCCCCGAAGCCTCCGCCATGTTCATTGTCACATTCTCCAATTCCGGCATTGACTTGTAGGCAGGGCTTTGCGGTTTGAGAATGTATCCTCCCCACAATCCCACAATAGTCAGCCTGTCCTCTTCGTTGCGGCCTCCCTTGTTGATGTCCAGAGCCAGTTTGGCCTGAACCCCGGTCACCGAGGTGCTGGACTTGATGACTTCGAATGCCAGTTCCGAGATGTTATCCCTTGAATATGGCAGTACAGGCACTTTCGGACATCCGAAAAGCCTTTTCGCACATGATGAATGATAGTCCCTCTCGCCTTCCTTCAAGGACTTGCCGCAGCAGAGGCATAGATTATTTGTCTCCATAATGCTCTCTCACGCTAAGATTACCTATGCAGTCCTTACAACAAGCCAGCAGTAAGGACATCCTGTCTCTTGGATCTATTTTCCAGGATTTGTGGACAATGTCAAGCAACCATCCTTCCGGGATCAGTCCATCGAAGACGGGGAACATCATTTCTTTTGAATATTCAGACTCGGTCAACGGCATTGTCGGGCTGATGGCCTTGGCTCCCGCAGATTTCAGGTAGTTGCCGTCATAAGAGAAATGGTACCCTTCCGAATCTTCTGTCAGAATCCCACAGAATGAGTCGTCAATGTAAATGTCAGCCTTTTTCATTATTCATTGATCTTATGCGCCTGAAGTTCCTCACCAAAGAGCTTGAGCACTTGATTGACTTTGTCTAACCGGACGGTGTTCTTACCGTTTTCCAGTTCCCTGACGAACCTGACACCGACCCCGGATCTTTCTGCCAGTTCAATCTGGGTCAGTCCGAATGTTTTCCTTTTTTTACGAATATGTTCCCCGATACTCATTTCAAACGAAAATATAGTCCCTTTCGGGTACAAAAATAATGAAAATTCGTTAATATCATCCCTTTCGGGATTGTTTTTTTGCCGTGTGTAATCTGCCAAGAAAGATAACGAAGCCTTCCCGTCGCCGAGTTTGCCGAACAGTCTTTGCCGGATAATCGACCTAAACGACCTTCCAACCGTCGATGCGGCGGTTTCGGTGGAGAAGTTCACGCCGACTCTGAATATCCTTC
>UQUJ01000090.1 GCA_900544195.1 uncultured Alistipes sp.
CCACTTGTTCAACAGACAGGTCACTTGGAGAATAAAGGGCCGATAAGTCGGCTTTCGCAGAGGTTGATGTTAGGCATTGCCGTAAAAATGTTGTAATTTTGCTTTTGTTAGGTGCTTTACACATCATCTATAACTTTATACTGTGGTAAGCATAAAGTTACGAAAATTTATGTAAATACCTAATAGTCAATTAGTTAAATTGCGCTAAAACTACGGTTTTTTGATATTTAGCTAATTGATTTTTCGCGTCTATACCAGGTTCCTTTGCTAACAGTACAAACTCCGTCTTTCAACTAAATTGCGGAAGAACCACCTAAATCAGGAAAGTACACTGGTGTACCAAACCTCTATAATAAGGTCTTTGGTACACGAGAAGCCTCTCTGCGGTACCAAGTGCTTTAAATAATGCCTTTGGTACGTATAACTGCCTTCTGGTGTACCAAACCTCTATAATAAGGTCTTTGGTACACCAGAGGGCTTTCTGGGGAACAAACTGAATTTATTTTGTCAAAATTATTCTACTAAAATAATTTTAGCAGAATAATTTTTGTTATATTTGCCGTAGATGGGATTAACTATGGACAATTATATCAATCCGTTCTTTGTCGCGGGAAGGATTCCTCCAGAATTTTTCTGTGATAGGGACACAGAAACCAAGCGGTTGACGGGCTGCATATTAAATGGGGAAAATGTCGTTCTGACCTCTCCGAGGAGGGTCGGGAAGACGGAGCTTATTTATCATTGCTTTGATGAAGAGAGGCTGAAAGACAAGTTTTTCGTGATATTCGTGGATATTCTTCACACCTCCAGTCTGAGGGAACTTATAATGGAGTTCGGAAATGGGGTTTTCAAGAAGGTCGCGAGGCATAGTGACAAACTTATGAAGTCTTTCGCTTCGACTCTAAGGTCGCTTCAAGGGAGTTTTGGATTTGATCCGGTGAGTGGAATGCCGACATTCAACGTCCGTCTGGGGGATATTACCGCTCCTGAATGTACCATCGAGGAGATATTCGAATATTTGGAGAAGGCGGACAGGCGCTGCATTGTTGTCATCGATGAACTCCAGCAGGTTGTGAAATACCGTGAGAAAGGTGTGGAGGCATTGCTGAGGGCGAATATTCAGCGCTCTTCCAACTCTAATTTTATCTTTTCCGGCAGTGAGAGGAGGATAATGGATCAGATGTTTCTGGACTCAAAGAGGCCGTTTTACCAGAGTGCGACCAATTTGAGTATGGATCCGATTGACAGGGGCGTTTATGCTCGGTTTGCGCAGGGTCTGTTCGCAAGGTATGGAAAGACAGTTACGGAAGAGGGAATCTACAAAGCGTACGATATGTTTGAGGGAATAACCGCCTACGTGCAGAGGATAATGCACGATGCGTTTGCGGAGACGGTTACAGGTGGAACCGCGGATGTTAATCTTGTGGACAATATGATAGACCGCTTTATCGAGGAGAGTTCCAGGCGCATCCGGGAGCAACTTTCGGTAATAACGGAGCAACAGAAAGAATTGCTGTATGCAATTCATTCAGAGGGTATTGCTAAAGGGTTGACGGCTTCGGCGTTTGTGAAAAGACACAGACTGAAGTCCGCAAGCTCCGTCCAGTCCGCGACCAAACAGCTCCTTGAGATGGATCTTATTACAAAAGAGGGCAATGAATATACTCTCTCGGATCCATTGCTGAAACTTTGGCTTACACGTGAAATCCAATAATTCATTAATATTATGAAAAGAATGTTTTTGACCCTCCTTCTTGGAGGAATGACGCTTTCGGCGGTCGCTGGGCCTGCTGAAGTGACCGACGAGGCGAGACTTCTGAGGTTCCCGGCAACCAACGGGACGGAAGTTGTGTTCTCTTACGCAGGCGACCTGTTCACGGCTCCGCTCAGCGGTGGCGAGGCACGCCGACTGACCTCCCACATCGGCTACGAGATGTTCGCGCACTACTCACCGGATGGCAAGACGATCGCCTTCACCGGTGAATATGACGGCAACCGTGAGGTTTACATCATCCCGGCAGGGGGAGGAGAGCCTGTCCGTCTGACCTACACGGCCACCAACGGACGTGACGACCTCGGTGACAGGATGGGACCTAACAACATCGTAATGGGATGGACACCTGACGGAAAGAACATCATATTCAGAAACCGCACGGGCGATGGCTTTTCCGGCAAGCTTTGGACGGTTTCCGTGAACGGCGGGATGCCTCAGGAGATTCCGCTTCCGGAAGGAGGTTTCTGCTCCTATTCGCCTGACGGAAAGAAACTTGCTTACAACCGGGTGATGAGAGAGTTCAGGACCTGGAAATATTACCGTGGCGGAATGGCCGACGAGATCTGGGTCTATGACGGCAGGAAGGTCGAGAAGATCACCGACAACCCGGCACAGGACATATTCCCGATGTGGGTAGGCGACGAGATCTATTTCGCGTCAGACCGCGACATGACGATGAACCTATTCGTTTACAACACGAAGACCAAGGCCACGGCCAAGGTGACATCATTCGATGACTATGACGTGAAGTTCCCGAGCACGAACGGCAGACTCGTTGTGTTCGAGAAAGGAGGCTACCTCTATAAGCTGGATCCGGCCACAAAGGCGACCGAGCAGATCCACATCACCCTTGGCTCCGACCTTGTCTATGCCCGTGCCGAGAGGATGAATGTCGGCAAGAAAGGCCGCTCATCTTTCAGCCTTTCCCCTGACGGCAAGCGAATGGCCGTGACGGCTCGTGGAGAACTCTTCGACGTGCCTGTCGGAAAAGGCATCACGAGAAATATAACCAAGACCCCTGGCTCGAATGAGCGCAGTGCCGACTGGAGTCCGGACGGCAAGTACATCGCCTTCATAGGTGACGGAACAGGGGAGACCGAGGTCTACCTCTACGATGTCGCCGCCGGCGGAGAGCCTGTCCGGATCACCAAGGACAACGACACCTACATCCGTGACCTCCAATGGAGCCCGGACAGCAGGCACATCCTTTACACTGACCGCAAGAACCGCATCGTCGAGGTGGATCCATTCGCCAAGACAGCGAGGACTGTCCTTCAATGCCCTGAACAGGAAATACGGGATGTTGAATATTCCCCTGACAGCAAGTGGCTTACCTACAGCCGCCCTGCCCCGAACAAAATGAGCGTGGTCTATGTCTATAACCTCGCTTCCGCCAAGGAATATCCTGTCACGGAGAAATGGTACGATTCAAGCTCACCGACCTTCTCCACTGATGGCAAGTACTTGATATTCACTTCTGATAGGGACTTCCGTCCGATCTACAGCTGGATCGAGTGGAACTTCGCCTACACTGACAGGAGCGGGGTCTATATGACTATGCTTGCGGCCGGAACACCTTCTCCGCTGCTCCCGACAGACAGCGAGTCCGCCGTGGCTTCAGACGCTTCTGAATCAGAAGATGTTTCCGCACCGGCTGAGGCTGACAAGAAACCGGCCAAAGGCGGCAAGGCTTCCAAAGACCAGAAGGACGCTAAGGCTTCGGGCAAGAAATCCGTGGATGTGAAGATTGACGTGGACGGTCTTCTTGACAGAACCATCAAGCTCCCGGTCGGAGGTTCACAATCCTGTTTCAGCGACGGCAAGAAACTGTGGTACAGGGACGGTCGTGGCACACAGGTGTTTGATTTCGAGACCGGCAAGTTCGAGCAGTGTTCCGAAGGAATGATCTTCTACCGTCCGGGCGACAAGAAGGCTCTCTCGACCGCCAAAGGCAAGTGGACAGCCGTCAACTTCCCGTCCGCGAAAGTCGGCGGAGGCGAGGCAATCGACCTTGATAACATGTACACAACCGTTGACTACGCTCAGGAGTGGCCACAGATCTTCGATGAGGTTTGGAGAGCCTTCCGCGACGGCTATTATCTTGAGAATATGCACGGACGCGACTGGAAAGCCGTCAAGGAAAAGTATGCCGCCCTTCTGCCTTATGTCAAGACTCGCCTCGATCTCAACTATGTGATAGGCGGGATGATCGGTGAGGTGGGCAGCGGCCATGCCTATGTGAATCCGGGCGATTATCCTAAGCCGGAGCGCATTCCGATGGGACTTCTTGGAGCCAAGGTGAGCAAGGGCAGGAACGGCTATTTCAGAATTGACCACATCTATTCGGGAGCCGTCTACAGGCCTGAGCTTCGTTCGCCGTTGACCGAGCCAGGAATGAATATTTCCGAGGGCGATTTCATCACAGCCATTGACGGACAGTCTCTTAAGGACGTTGACAACATCTACAGGCTCCTTGTCGGAAAAGCTGACAAACTTGTCGAACTGACCGTCAACAAGTCGGCCGCCGAGGGCGGGCGCAAGGTCGTTGTCAAGCCTATCGCCGATGAATATCCTCTTGAGCACTACGAGTGGGTGATGAGGAACATCCGCACCGTCGAGGAGAAATCCGGCGGCAAGGTCGGCTACATCTACATTCCTGACATGGGGCCGGAGGGACTGAACGAGTTCGCACGCTGGTACTATCCTCAGCTCGACAAGGAGGCCCTCATCATCGACGACCGGGCCAACGGTGGCGGAAACATCTCTCCGATGGTCATCGAGAGGCTTCTCCGCAAGGTTTACAGGATGACGATGTACAGGAACTCCAACCAGAACGGAACCATTCCAGAAGGGACCCACACGGGCCCTAAGGTGCTGCTGATCAATAAATATTCAGCCTCGGACGGTGACCTCTTCCCGTGGAGCTTCAAGGCCAACAACCTCGGAACCGTGATCGGGACGAGAACCTGGGGCGGCATCGTGGGCATCAGCGGCTCACTGCCTTACATGGACGGAACCGACGTGCGCGTGCCGTTCTTCACGAACTACGACGCGGCGACGGGCCAGTGGATCGTCGAGAACCACGGTGTCGATCCGGACATCCTGCTGGACAATGACCCGGTCAAGGAATATGCCGGTGAGGATCAGCAGCTTGACAAGGCCATTGAGGTTGCCCTTCAGCAGATCAAGGACCGCAAGCCGCTTCCTAAGACCCCGGCTCCTCGCACCTTCAAGGATCTCGGACTTCCGGAGATCAAATAGTTGGCATAATAGACTCTTTATGAACAGTTGGTACACTTCGACAAGCTCGGTGGCCAACTGTTTTTTGTTCCCTTACACTCGTGGTTGTCGGACTGCAACTGATGGTTGTAAAGCAATTACTGGATAAATTGATATTTTCGCAGCATGAGACTATTCGGTATATTCAATACAATCATTGTGTTAGCGGCTGTCATGGCTGCGTTTTCTTCTTGTGCGGATGAGGGCGCTGATTGTGCGTTGGATGCCGCGGAAAGCGTCATTTGGACCAGACCGGACAGCGCACTGTCCGAGATTGAGTCAATTGACACATTCTCATTGCAGACCAAGGCACGGAAAGCAAGATGTTCGTTGCTGCTTACCATGGCGTTGGACAGGAACAACATTGACACTGCGAGGATGAGTGTCCTCCGCCCTGCCTTGCGTTACTATGAACGGCATGGCACGGACGATGACAAGATGAAAGTGTCCTATTATCAGGCTGTCATCCAGATGAATGCTGGTGATTACCAGCAAGCCGTAGGGAGCCTTTTAAAGTCTAAGGAATACTCTTTGGGCTCAGACAACTTCTTGTTTCGTGGCTTGATTTCCTCTGCGCTTTCCGATGTGTACGCGAAGAATTTCAACTACAGTGAGAAAATCAAACATGCAAGGGATGCCTGTGGCTTCTTCCGTCACGCAAAAGACACCTTGCGTTACTGGAACACGCTTGGATGGTTGGCCGGCTATTATGCTGACAGTGGAGACTGGGCGAAATCAGACAGTCTTTATGCGGAGTTTCTGTCAATCCCTTGTCAGGATTCCCTGTCGATGGCACGTCATCTGTTGAACATGGCCAAGGTCCGCATGAGAAGGCCTGATGTTGATCCTCGGGATGGCGTCGAGATATTCAGAAAAGCAGTTGATGAATATAAGGGAAGACCTTCCTTGACTGATTATTGCGTCTATGCCTACGCTCTGGAAATGTCTGGTGAGCCTGAAGTGGCGGATGGCATATTCTCTCAGGTCGAGTCTTTGGGGCTGGATGCGAAACACATCGATGTCTGGCGGTATCGGGTGCTGAAACATAGAGGTGGGCTCAAAGATGCTTTGAATATGCTTGAGCGATTGATTGGAGCCCAGGATTCGGTGATCATCTCAACATTGAACCAATCTGTGGTTCAGGCGCAAGCTGATTATTTTCAGGCAAAGTCAGAACTCACCGAAAAGAGCCGAAGACTTCAGATGTTGGCCAAATGGATCATTGTCTTGTTGGCGGTGATTGTTTTTCTGGGTCTGTCCGCCGCCTATTTATTCAGCAAGAGAAAATGGTTGAGACGCATGGGTGAGATGTCCGCGATAAATGACATTGTCTGTCGTAGCCTGGCCGAGGAGCAGGATGTCTCATCGGCCAAGGATGTGGCTTTGAGTAATTTGAGAAGAAAATACGTGCGGACTTTCAAGCGCCAGTACAGCCAGTTGAATGATTTGTGCGCCGAGTATTGGGAAGCCGTCGGCAGTGGCAGGGAGAAGGATCGGATCTACTTGAAAGTCAAAAGGATTGTCAGCGTGATCGATGGGTGTAACCAGCAGAAACTGGAACGGATGATCGACGAGAATCTGAATGGAATCATGAGAAAATTGCGTTCCGATCTGCCTGACGCGACTGACAATGATTTCCGTTTCATAGCTTTGAACATCCTTGGATTTGACGCCAAGACAATTGCGAGGGTGATGGGTTACGCGGTGCAGAGCGTCTATACAAAACGAGTAAGATTGCGTTCTTGGATTTCTGGCTTGGATTCCGAGAACAAGGATTTTTATCTTGATTTTATAGGCTGATTGACGCAATCTTTTGATGGTCAATGCGTTGAATTTTTAGCAGAAGGAATCATCTTCCGTAATTGCTTGAAACAGAGTGGATTGGAAGGTGCTGTTTAGAACCAGGATTTTAACGCCTTGGTAATCGCTTGATATTCAGTCTTGTGCGGCTTGGCGCTGTTAATACTTATTTCCATTGTGGTTACTTTCTTTCTTACGAACTTTGCAAGCGAAACATTTAAAGAACCAATTACGATGAGAAAAATTCTTTTTGCGCTGTCAACGCTGACTCTCGCGAGTCAAGTGTACTCACAAGACAACACGGTTGTCGTAATCCGTATTTTTGAGGACATCGTTCCAGAGACCAGGACAAACCGTTCCATGGCCTTAAGCCCGATTGAATGTCGTTACCACACCATGATGGGCACCCTTGAGCTGTCGTTCCTGTCCAATCTTGGATCGGTGACGGTGATTCTGGACAATCTGACCACCGGTGAGACCTGTGATTATTCAGGAAACAGTGCCGTCGGCATGATGACAATGCCTGTGGCGTCAAACTCCTGCTACACCATGAGCATCATCACCGAAAGCGGCCGCTCTTTCAGGGCCTCGTTCCTGACCAGTGATGTTTACGAGGACGAATAGTCCGTGATAACCAACTAACCATTATTGTTTTCATCAATCAACCACCATGGATGCGGTAATGAATTATCGCATCCATGTTTCAGTGGTTTCAGGCGTGGCTGTTATTTCGTAATATGAAGCTTTGCGATGACGCGGTCCCGTTGCTTACTTCTCCGGCTGAATATTCCTTGACCACATTGCTGTCGGCATTCACCTTATGGCCGGTGCATCCGATCACCATGGAAGCCAAGATGCCAAGGTCAAGATTGTGGTAATTTGTCTGTTCATAACAAAAAGTTTTCGGTTCTCGGTTGTCCTGCAGAGATAGTGTTTTTCTCGGGATTAATATCTAACTTAGGAATATTAGCGATGCGTTAACTTTCGCATCGATGTTTGTCACTTATTGGTGTTCCAGGTGTGAAAAACTCCGCACACCTAAAACCTCATCCTGTTGACAATGAGTGAGTTGGTGTTCCAGGTGCGAGCATATTCACACACCTGAGAGTCGGTAGCTTCGCCGGCATGCTCTTCTCCATCCTCGCCGTGATCTTCATCCTCCCGGTTTTCTGTGTCAAGCGCAAAATGAGATAAAGGTACTTCCCGCCCCTAACCGGTATGTCCCGACAATAATGTCCACCGAAACGGCATTCTACCGGAGAAACTTTGTAATATCATCGGTTTGTCCGGGAAAGAGGACTTCTGCCGGACAAAACTC
>UQUJ01000091.1 GCA_900544195.1 uncultured Alistipes sp.
GGAACATGAAAATAATAAGTTGCTTCAGATTAAGAGAAGATTTTCGAGGATGGATCTATTTTCGAAGATGGAGTGTGCCGGTGGCACATGACTGATGAGAAAAGAGATATCGACCGAAAAGATTCCTTAAGAAGATGCAGCTTATTTATTTTGAAGGTTACTGAAATGTTCCTTGAGGTGAAAAATCTTCAGACAAACAAATCAAAAACAGCTTCTTATCCATGAATGGGGCGATGTTGCGCGCGGAGGAGTTCCCTGCGTCTGGCGTCCAGCGCGGGAAGTTCCGATTCCGGCATGGCGAACCTGACGAATCTGGACCAGAGGTAATCCACGGCCTGGTCGGACGGGTGGATCATGTCGGCGGCATAGAAACGGTAGTCCCGCAGCTCGTCAAGCACGATCTCGTAGGCTGGAAAATATTCACAACGCTCCGGGAACTTCGCCAGAACCTCGTCCAAAGCAAGCAGAAGGGTGCTTTTGCTGATCTGGTTGCCATGCGCCCCGTCCTTGAAGTGGCGGATGGGAGAGACGGTGAACATGAATTCCTTCTCCGGATGCCGCGCGATCATATTCATGAGCAATGTCGCTGTCTCGCGGACTGAGAGGCGTCTGCGGGTGAACTCCTTCGCCTCTATCTTGAGGCAGTTCGAGACGGTCTCGCCTGAGCGGGTATATTCATAAATCCATGCCGTGCCGAGGGTTATGATGACTTTGGAGGCTGCTTTCCACCGGAACGAGGCTTCCTTCAAAGATGCATTGGCGACTTGCAGGAACTCGTCCTCGGTGCGGCGGGCGAAGGATGTGTGGTGGCTGAACGAGCAGACGAGGCCGGCACCGGCGCCCATCTGGACGCACTCATCTTTGGAGAACGGGATTCCGGATGTCAGGCGGGCGACGGAATTGCAGACCGAGACTGGGTTGTAGATGGTTCCGAACGGGTTGACGCAGACATCGAAGCCCAGATCCACCATTTTCCCGCCGATGTTGTCAGCGAAGCAGCTTCCGAGGACGAATATCCTGTCTTTCAGCGAGATGCTGACAGCACCGCGGCCGGTTTCCACCGGGGTCTGTAATTTGAGTCCTTCCATACGGGTGCGAAATTACAAAATAATCAGTAATTTTGCATAAACTGCCTCGGAGGCGGGATTTTTCCTTCCGGGCTTATGAATATGAGAAAGAGCGTAATTGTAATAACACTTCTTCTGGCGTCGGCCTTCGCCGGTCGTGCCCAACAAAAGGCTACCTTTACCTACGGGGCTGATTTCCAGTACTATTTTGACAATCGGGAATATGATGGCGCTGGCAACAAGTTCGAGACATCCGGCACGGTTCACGCCGCCAGGCTGACTCCCACGGTCGGTGTCAAGGTGGCGGGCGGCCGGTTCACCCATCAGCTTACGCTCGGAATCGATGTGATGAAGAATATGGGTGAGGCCCCCGTGTCCGAAAGCGACAAGGATCTTCAGAACATAGGACTTTTCCGGGAGATGACATTCTGGTACGGCCTTGAAAGCCGGCGCAGAAGCGGAAAATTCAATCTCTTGGCGGGAATATTCCCGCGCGGGAACTCCGTTTTCGGCTCGGGTTATCAGGGCTGGGCGGAGGATCCTGTGAAGGCCGATCAGGTTCCGTCCCTGTTCATCTCCGATGTCAACCAGTTTTATGACAACAACATAGAAGGATTACTCCTGAAGTACGAGACCCGGAAAGGCTATTGCGAGGCCGGTTTGGACTGGATGGGAATGATCGGGCACGGCCGGCGTGAGCGCTTCCAGATATTCACATACGGCAATTACGCCCTTGCCGGTGATTTCCTGCGCGCCGGGTGGACGGCGACTATGTACCACTTCGCCAACACGCTTGAATATCGGGGCGTGGTGGATAATATTCTTGTCTCGCCTTTCGTGTCGCTGACCGCCGGGAGACGCGACTTCCGTTGGAACTCCAAGCTCAGCTATATTCAAGGAATACATCAGGACAGGATCAACGAGACGGGGCTTGAGCCTGCGTTCGGCGGGCTGCTGACGTTGAACCTCGCGTACAAGAAACTGGGCGTTCAGAATGATTCCTACTATGGCACGGGCCAGATGCCTTACTACTTCACCATTGACGGAGGAGGGAATATGCTCGGACAGGATTTGTACGCCGGAAGTCCGTTCTACCGCGTCTGTGACTATGGCGGGAACTGGAAGCATTCCGGGTTTTATGACCGTGCCGAGATCTACTGGCAGCCGTATATCGCTGATTTCGTGCGTCTGAGGCTTTCCGCCGTGTTCCATTTCACAGGTGATGGATTCCAGGGCAGCCAGCAGAAGCTGAGCGTCCTGTTCGATCTCGGGCGTGCCTTGAACTCCAGGAAAACGGCTAAGGCTTCGGGAGGCTCACGCAGGCAAAGGAATTTTGAAATATATTTATAGGGTATGAAAGTAATATTCAAGTCTATCATTGTCGCCGCTTCCGCCGGATTTCTGTTGGCCGGATGCGGTTCAGGTCCCAAGGACGGGGAATATGTCATCCAGATTCTTACCACGAATGACGTGCACGGAACCTATTTCGATTCCACCTATGTCGGGAACGGGGTGAAGAAGTCCCTTTTAGCCGTCAAGCCGATAGTGGACAGCGTCCGTGCGGCGGCCGGTGCGGACAAAGTTGTCTTCATCGATGCGGGGGACTGCCTTCAGGGAGACAACGCCGCGTACTATTTCAACTATGTGGACACACTCTCTCCTCATGTCTATCCACGCCTTGCCGCCTACATGGGCTACGATGCCGTCACGGTGGGCAACCATGACATCGAGACCGGTCACAAGGTCTATGACCGCATCGCCCGGGACCTTGAGTCGCACGGGATCCCGTTTTTGGCTGGAAACGCTATCCGCACTGACAACGGGGAACCGTATTTTCCTTTGTACAAGATCTACAAGAAGGGCGGACTGAAGGTCGCCGTACTGGGTTTCACAAACGCCAACATGAAGAACTGGCTGTCGGAGAAACTCTGGAGCGGAATGACGTTCGAGAGCCTTGTTCCTCTGGCTCAGGAGGATGTGGACAAGGTGAGGGCCAAGGAGAAGCCTGATGTGGTGATCGTGTCCGTGCATTCGGGAACAGGATCCGGAGACGGCTCGATGCTGGAAGGACAGGGAATGGATCTGTACAAGAGTCTGCGTGGAGTGGATTTCGTGGTCTGCTCTCACGACCACAGGCCGTTCGTGACCTGCTGCGACAGCATCGGACTCATAAATTCCGGAAGCCATTGCCGCTTTGTGGGACACGGAACGGTGAATGTCACCGTTAAGGACGGCAAGGTCGTTTCCAAGACCCATTCCACGGAACTCATTCCGGTTGATCCCCACAGGATTGACACTCAGATGGAAAGGGACTTTTACGAGGACTATCAGGCCGTGCAGGTCTTCACCACCCAGGAGGTCGGTGAGTTGAAGGTTGATATGCGTACCCGTGACGCGTACAAGGGAATGTGTGATTATGTGAACCTTGTCCACACGCTTTGCCTTGGCTGCGCTCCGGCGCGGATCTCGATCGCGGCTCCATTGACCTATGACGGATTCGTCAAGGGTGGGACTTTGATTTACAAGGACTTGTTTACAATTTATCCGTTTGAAAACCAGCTCTATGTGATCACGATGACCGGAAAGGAAATCAAGGACTATCTGGAGGCCTCCTACAACCGTTGGATCGTCACAGCCACGAAACCGACCGACCACGTGCTGAACATAGTCCAGAAGGACGACCCGCGCACGGGCCAGAAGGGTTGGTCGTTCATCGAGCGTGCCTACAACTTCGACTCCGCCGCCGGAATCGACTACACCGTTGATGTCACAAAGCCTTTCGGCTCAAGGATCGTGATCACCTCTATGGCCGATGGAAAGCCGTTCAGTATGGACGAGACCTACAACGTAGCGATGACTTCCTACCGCGCCAGCGGTGGCGGCGGACTCCTCGCCGAGGTCGGAATCGACACGGACAAGATCGCCGAAAGGACCGTTGAATATTACCCGGAGATCCGCGAGATTCTCTATGAATATCTCAAAAAGAACCGTGTGATCGACCCGGCCGTCATCGGTGACCCTGCCAAGATCGGCCATTGGTCTTTCGTGCCGGAGAACATCGCAGGTCCGGCGATCGAGCGGGATATCAACCTCATATTCAAGAAATAACACTAAAATATTCAGATAATGATCAAACGAATTTTAACAGCATTCGCGGCACTCGCCGCCACTCTGACAGTCTCCGCCGCCGAATATGACGGGAAATGGATCGGCTGCGACTATGAGGGTGATGTTCTGAAAGGCAGCACCGTGCTCCCTGCCCGCTACCTTCGCAAGGAAGTGACACTTGACGGCAAGGTGAAGGAGGCGACCCTCCGCATCAGCGGCCTCGGAGTCTATGACACTTGGATCAACGGGGAATATATCACCCGTGACCAGGAACTTTCCCCGACCGTGTCGGAGTACAGGATAAGGGTATATTTCAATGAGTTCGATGTCCGTAAGGCTCTCAAGAAAGGTCAGAACGCTCTTGCCGTAAGCCTTGGCTGCGGCCGTTATACCACGATGAGGGAGCCAGGTATGAAGGGCTTCGGGGTACCGAGGCTTTGGTACCGGTTGGACATTGTTTACACGGATGGCCGCACGGCGACCGTTGTCAGCGACGAGAGCTGGAAGATCACCTGCGAGGGACCGATCAGAGCCAACAACGAGTTCGACGGTGAGACTTACGATGCCCGTAAGGAATTGACCGGATGGACAAAGGTCGGTTACGATGATTCCGCTTGGGCGAAGGCCTCATTGATGGACGCTCCGGGCGGCAGACTGGTTCTCCAGCCTAACCCTAACATCGCTGTTCAGGACATCGTGAAGCCGGTCTCCATCACCAAGACCGATCACGGTTACATCCTTGATATGGGACAGAATATGGTCGGCCGCCTTCAGATCAAGGCCCGAGGACTGCAAAGAGGCGACACCCTCACGATGAAGTTCGCTGAACTTCTCAATCCTGACGGCACTCTCTACCTTGCCAATCTCCGTACCGCAAAGGTCCTCGACACCTACATCGCCAAGGACGGCAAGCCGATTGTCTGGCATCCTGAATATGTTTACCACGGTTTCCGTTACGTTGAGATAAAAGGCTTGAAGAACGAACCTAAGCTCGGCGATTTCGAGGGGCAGGTGATGTACGACAAGATGGCCGTCACGGGACATTTCGAGACCTCCAACCCTGTCATCAACCAGATCTATCACAATGCTTTCTGGGGAATCAGGGGCAACTATCGCGGTATGCCTACCGACTGCCCTCAGAGGGACGAGAGGCTTGGCTGGCTTGGTGACCGCACGATGGGTTGCTACGGCGAATCCTACATATTCAACAACCACGCCCTCTATTCCAAGTGGCTGACTGACATCCACGACGGGCAGAACGAGGCCGGCAGCATCTCGGACGTCTGCCCACGCTACTGGACCCTCTATCAGGACAATTTCACCTGGCCAGGAGCGTTCCTGACAGGTGCGGACATGGTCTATCGCCGTTTCGGGGACGACCGGTCCATCAAGGACCATTATGGCGCTATGAAGAAGTGGCTTGGATATATGAGGTCAAGATACCTCAGGGACGGTGTGATGATCAAGGACACCTACGGGGACTGGTGCATGCCGCCTGAATCTCTGGAACTTATTCATTCACAGGATCCTGCGAGAAAGACAGCCTCGCCTCTGATATCCACTCCATTCTACTTTTTCCTCTTGAACAAGATGATAGAGTTCGCTCCGATCGCCGGCCATCCGGAGGATGTGAAGATATTCAATGAATATGCCGCCGCGGCCCGTGAGGCGTTCAACGCGAAGTATTTCAACGCTAAGGAAGGCTTCTACGGCAACAACACCGTGACCGCCAACCTGCTTCCGCTTTATTTCGGAATGGTTCCTGACGGGCGTGAGGGTGACGTGTTCGAGCACGTCGTGCACAAGACCGAGGTGGACTGTGACGGCCATGTGAGCTGCGGAGTCGTCGGAATGATGGTTCTGATGCGCACTCTCACAGAGTTCGGCAGACCTGACCTTGCCCTTAAGATCGCCACGAACGAGACCTATCCAAGTTGGGGTTACATGGCGAAAAACGGTGCCACGACAATCTGGGAGCTTTGGAACGGCAACACCGCCGATCCTGCGATGAACTCCGGCAACCACGTGATGCTTCTCGGCGACCTCGTGACCTGGTATTATGAATATCTTGGCGGCATACGTCCTGCCGAGCCAGGCTACAAGTCAATCGAGCTTAAGCCTTACCCTATCGAAGGCCTTGACTGGGTGAACTGCTCTTATGATTCGCCTTACGGAAAGATTGTAAGCAACTGGAAGCGCACCGGCGACAAGTTCGAGTGGACCGTCGAGATTCCGGCCGGCGCCACCGCCACCGCCCTCATCCCTGGTCCCGGCAGTTCCCGCGAGACCAAGACCCTCGCCCCCGGCAAACACCGCTTCGTGACCGAACTGTAATTCCCGGTCGCTGAACCTGTCGAAGCGACATAGGTGCTGAGCGACATCGAAAAAAAGGCAAATGGCGGATTTTGCACGTTACCAAAATCCACCATTTGATTTTTTCGCTGTCGTTCGCTAAGTTTCACTGGCGTGAGCGAAAAAATAAAATCCCAAATTTTGGTAACGTGCAAAATTTGGGATTTTCCTTTTTTTCGCGTTCGCCCTGAACTTATTCTGCTAAGCAGGAATCCATCAGATCTGCTATCTGTTTGCGGTCAAGGTTCTGGCCGATGAAGACGATCTTGATCATGCGGTCACCATAGACAGGATCCCAGTCCTTGCGCAGGTTCTTGTCCCTGCGCATCATCTCCTGAAGCTGATCCTCCGGCATCGTGGCGAACCAAAGACCGGCGTCCTTGATGGATTTCTGGACTCCGGACTGCTCGAAGAGATAGCACTTGTCCTTCTCGTCGGCGAAGTAGCACAGCCCTTTGGCACGGATGACGTTCTTAGGCCACTTCTTGGAGACAAGCCAGTCGAACTTGTTGATGTCCAGAGGCTGACGGCGATAGTAAACGAAAGTGCCGATGTTATATTCCTCTACCTCACCGCCCTCGTGATCGTGATGATGGTGATGCTCGTGCCCCTCGTGGTGATGCTCGTGGTCGTGTTCCTCGTGATGATGGTCATGTTCATGCCCGTCATGATCCTCATCGTGGTCATCGTCATCATGATCAGCTTCGTTGCCCTCTCCTTCGATGGCGTTGATCCAAGCCGCCGAAGTAGCCGTCTTATCGAAATCGAACATCCTGGTGTTCAGAAGTTTGTCAAGATCGATGTCTCCATAGTCGCACTCGAAGACCGTCACTTTCGGATTCAGAGCCTTCACTATGCTGCGGACCCTGCCAAGCTCCTCGGGCTTCACCTCGGACGCCTTGTTCAGAAGCACGACGTTGCAGAACTCGATCTGCTGGATCACAAGATTCTCAAGGTCATCCTCCTCCAGATTGTCCTTCTTGAGAGCGTCCCCGCAGGCGAACTCACTCTGCATCCTCAGAGCGTCCACAACGGTGACTATGCAGTCAAGTTTCGGAATATTCGATAGGGCATATTCAGGAACAAGCTTAGGGAAGGAGCAGATGGTCTGTGCGATAGGGGCGGGCTCGCATATTCCACTCGCCTCGATGACGATGTAGTCGAACTTGCCGGAGCGGCAGAGGTCGTTCAGCTGGGCGACAAGGTCCATTTTCAGCGTGCAGCAGATGCAGCCGTTCTGGAGAGGGACAAGGCTGTCGTCCGTGGTGCCGACAACGCCGCCTTTCTGGATGAGGTCGGCGTCGATGTTCACCTCGCCGATGTCGTTCACGATGACCGCGAACTTGATGCCCTTCTTGTTGGAGAGTATTCTGTTGACTAATGTAGTCTTGCCGCTTCCGAGGTATCCTGTCAGGAGCAGCACCGGGATTTCCCTGTTCTCTACTGTTATTGTCATGGTTATGCTGTTGTTGTCATATTGTCGCAAAATTATAATATTTACTTTGGTTTAGCAAATCGGACGCTGGCTGATCAGGGCAACCGCATCAAATTCTAGCGCCCCTAAGCAGTTCCAGAAGATAGTCC
>UQUJ01000092.1 GCA_900544195.1 uncultured Alistipes sp.
GAAGGAGTGTGCCGGTGGCACATGACTGATGAGAAAAGAGATACAGACCGAAAAGTTTCCTTAAGATGATGCAGGTTATTTTTTGAAGGTTACTTAATTAACCCTTTTGCCATCAATGCCTTTGAACATCCCGGCAAGCGATCCCGCCACATCATCGTGTGAGCCCCCTTCTCTCAGAATCAACAGAATCGTGTCATCGCCGGCCAAGGTTCCCATGACCTCAGGAAGATGCCTCTCGTCAATCACAGAAGCGATCATCCCGGCATGTCCCGGTCGCGTCTTGATGACGGCCATCGAACCGGAGAACTCCAGACTGTCGATGCTGTCGGAAGACATGGATGCCTCACGAAGCACACTGCGCAGCATCCCTGGCTGAGGAAGGCTGTAGCTATAGCCGACACCATCGTGAATCTTGGTGATCTTCAGCTCACGGATGTCTCTGGAGAGAGTCGCCTGCGCGACACTCAACCCACGCCGCTCCAGAAGAGCGGACAGTTCCTCCTGATTGGACACCCTGTTGTCCTTGATAACCTCTCTGATCATCCGTTGTCTTTCCAGCTTACCTTTCATCGCAAAAGCATATTTATTCAAACATTTTGCAAATATATGGATATATTTCCAAAATACAAGGGAAATACCTGCATATTTTTCAGAAAAAACACGTCTGCGGACACTTTTAGAAGCTCAGTCCGGCGCCGAAGACCAGTGAACGAGGAAGGGACGGGCCGTAGATGTAGCCCGAGTCTCTTTTCTCCCCCTTGTCGAAGTCCTTCTGGTAGGCATTGAGGATGTTCTTGACTCCGGCGTGCAACTTTAGACGACAGATGTCCAGGACACTGAACCCGTAGCTGACCTTGCAGCCCATGTCCCAGAATGAAGGAGTGCGGACGGCGACATCCACCTTGGTGCCGCTGCCTGCCATGTGCTGTGTAAGCATCGAGCCGGTAAATGTGCCTGAAAGGTCTATGTCAAAATTTCTGAACGGACTATAGGATGCCACCATGTAGCCATAGCAATCCGGCGAGCGGAATAATTCCCGCGTCGGGGCGACATCGGGATCGTCACTCCATTTCTGCGCGATGTCATAACGGCTTCTCTGCAAAGTGACACCTGACTGGAGACTGAGTTCATCAGCGACAGCAAGTCTTCCCTCCAGAGTACATCCGTAAACCTTAGCGCCCGAGCCGTTGTATCTTTCCATAATATTGCTCTTTCCCCCATCCGCCTTTTCTCCGGTCTCCCTCAGCGCGTAAGTATCTTTCAACACTGTAAGGAATCCTTCCGCCATCAGGTTCAGAGAGACGGTACCGAAGGTGTGATACCAGTCGGCGGAAGTGCTGAACGAATGGGAACGCTCTTCCTTCAGGTTATCCGCGAGCCTGATGCGTATCCGTTTACCGCCTGCGACGGAGATGTGCAGATCCTCGTCAAAAGCCTGCGGCGCACGGAATCCTCCCGCATAGATGGCGCGGAAGCCCAGATCACGGAAAGGGCTGTAGCGGACATTCACCCTCGGAGAGAGCACTGGCCGTGAAATAAGGCTGTGCTTGTCCATGCGAACCCCGGCGAGGAGGCTCCAACAGGCGTTTTTCCACTCATTCTGAAGATATGAGCCGAAAATTCGTACCTTCTGAGATGTCTTGTAGCCATAGCCAAGGGAGACATCGTTCAGGTCGTCATGGTTATATTCCAGACCGGCGGTCAACTGCGCCGGCATGAACAGCAGACAGTCAAACTTGTAGGAATACTGACCGCCGAAGACCGCGGTGAGGTCGGTGGTCTTTCCGTACGCATTCGGATCCTTCCCTGTTCCGTAATAACTGCGCCTTCTGATGTGCTGGGCGGAAGCATACGCGTTCCAAATTTGCCTGCCATCCTGACTTTGCCCGTCATAACTCAAAGATCCGCTGTTGTTCGTGTGTTCCGTCTGCTCCGCGACAAGCGCTTCATGAGCCGGAAGATCCAGACGATCTCCCCCTCGCCGGAACTCCTTGGTTCCATGATACTCCAGTCTGATTTTGGAGAAAGGATTCACGCGGAGGTGCCCTCTTGTGCCTACTGTGATGGAATTGATCATAGGAATGTCCGTGAACCCGTCACCGTCCGCGTCATAGCCATCCCTCAAACGTTTCTGCCCGAACACGAACAGGCCTCCTCTTCCGTCATCCGTCACCATTGATGCGTTCAGGCCGGTGTTGTTGTCCAAGGCCCCGCTTACCCCGATGGAGGTGAGGTCATGGCTGATTCCGGCGCTGGAACTCATCGCTTCCTTTGTGATTATGTTGATGGTGCCTCCTATCGCGGATGCTCCGAACAACGCGGAGCCACCCCCGCGCACCACTTCCACGCGGTCAATCATCGAGGATGGGATCTGCTCCAGACCATACACGCCCGCAAGCGCCGAGAACACGGGTCTGGAATCGATGAGGACTTGTGAATAGTGGCCGTCCAGGCCATTGATTCTGGCCTGCGTGAATCCGCAGTTCTGACAGTCGTTCTCCACCCTGACACCCGGCTGGAAAGTCAGTCCTTCCGCCAGGGTCGGAGACGAGGTGGTGGCGAAAATCCTGCTGTCTATGACATTGACAAGCGCCGGCGCCTCTTTTCTGGAGGAATGATTCCTGGTGGCGCTGACCACCACCCCGTCAAGAGACAGATTCTCCCGCTCAAGGCTGAAATTGGCCTCGTACGACTGACCGGCCTTGAACTCAAGAGTGACCGAAGCGTCCTTATAGCCAAGTGAAGTCGCGATGACCTCATGCTTGCCCAAAGGAAGGTTTCTGATTGAATAATGTCCGGAAGATGATGTCTGGATGCCGATCTGGGTTCCGCCTATCATCACGGTAATGTAAGGTAGATGTTCCCCGGTCTTGGCGTCAATGACGTGACCGGAAACGCTCGCGTCCGTTTTTCTGCTCTCTGCATAAGTATGTCCACTCATGGACACCATGAGCATAGCCACAGCAGTGGCGATAATATGTGTTGTTTTCATGAATATTTTATCGTTATATCAAAATCGGGAATAGGCACGACCCGGCAGCGGGCCATGCGGACTACGGCTCTACTTTTCAAGTAGGCATGTGATTATAACGACTGCGGAGGAGCCCTGAGTCCAAGAACGTGATGGAATACTGTCCGGGCTACTTCCGGCAAGGCCCCTGACGGATGATACGGAACGACCGGGCGGTCTGACACCGTGACAGTGATCCGTTCGCTCGCCTCGAATATATTGCTTGAGATGATTTGAAGGAGCTGCAACTCGGTGTCGCTGTGACTATGCGACTTTCCGCTCCACGGATGAGAATGCACAATCCTCCCCTCCGGACCCTCATGGACGTGGGTGAAGAGGTTGGTTGATGCAAAGAAGAACGCGAACAACACCAGCGCCAATGCGCTCAAGTATTCCAGATGTTTTCTCAAAGCGATGGCAAAGACAGCACATTCCGTGCCTGAAGACATCAAATGCACTCCTCCAACCCCAAATAGGGAAAATTTCACAGGCAACCATCAGCGCTGATAAAATCAGGCTGAGTTTCTTCGGATGGGGCGAAGACAAAGACCACACGTTCACCCTGACGTTTCCGCATGGCAAGGAATATGAAAGAGTGTTCCTCGCCTACACGATGACAAGCCTGCCGGAAGCCCCGGAAAAGGGTCCCTGCCCACGAACTCCGCTCCTTCTTGATGCCCATACCCCGGATTGGCTACCTGAGCGAGAAACGCACGCCAAAAGTCAGCATAAAGTCCAGAGGTCGTTCTTTGTAGATTGTCTGGACATCAGAGTTGTCGTCAAAATGATAGCTGAGCCCAGGCTCTACGTAGAGTCCAAAATTCTTGGTCAACTTGGCCTGCAGACCGGCCGACGCATTCAAAGACCATAGCAAAGGTTTGACGCCAAAGCTTTTACGCGCGCTGTCACCCTGCTTGATTCCGGCCAAGGTCTCAGTTGTCACAGATTTACCTGAAACACATTTCTCGACCATTCCCCCACCTCCAAGATAGAGAGAAAACCATTTTGCGTCCACAAGCGACGCCGTCATATTCAGTGGGATCCCGACATATCTCAATGTCTGATCCGTCTCTGTGAGAGTGCGTCCGGCCTCGGTTGAGAATGTGCTGTGAAGAGTTGTCAGCATAGCTCCTGTCTCAAGGCCAAACCTGCCGCTGATCGGGTAATTGACAGTAAGAGCCAATCTGACCGGACGTTTGTGGTCAGAATTCGAGGTGACAATCGAGCCTCTTTTCAGTTCAATTGGAGCCAAGCCTCGGGTATGAATCCGGGCGTCATTTCCGGCAAAGCCTTTTGAATCATCAATCAAGCCGTTCGCAGGTGTCGGAGCCGAGCCCCTGTAAAACATCTGAAGGTCGTACCGATTCTCATTACGAGCGCCCGTCGAGCCGCTGGAAAGAGACACATCCAATGATGCCGCCTTACGCCTTGACGGTTTGGAACCATCAGCGGCAGAAATGTATTCCGACCAGTCCTCTCCGTCATGAGTCGTAGTTACGACATCAGACTTCGTCTCCTCCACTCTTTCAGTTTTCTCCTCATTCTCTTCCGGGCGCCGAGTCTGCTGAACAGACTCTACCGGAGCATAATGTCGAGCCTCCACTTTCTCATTCACAGCTTCCATAACAACAGCCTCTGTTTCAGGAACATAGTTCACGTCATTCACAGCAGCGGCCTTGGCCTGACGTTTCCTGACCGTCCTTGAGTCTGCCAACAGGGTTTTCGACTCAGGGTTCCGGACAATTTCCACAGAAGACTCCCGGCCTCCGTCATTGTTGACTGAAGAAGTGAGACCGGAAGCCAGGGTCCCCTGTGACTTATCCAAAGGATTCTCGACAACCGGTTGAGAAAGACGGAGTCCGGCGAACACGCCCAACGCCACGACAGCCGCGGCGGCGACTGACCGCCAAAAGACAGGCAAGGCGATCACACGGCGCTTCTTTCCATGGAAGACAGAAGACTCGATGTCCTCCCACAATCCTTCCGGTGCGGGTTCCTCATAGTCCTTCATTTTGTTCCGCAGGCCTTTCAGCCAATCCTTATCGTCCATCATGTCGTCTCCGTTCTTTTCTTATATTCATTGATTTGCCTTGCCAGTATGGCCCTGGCCCTATGAAGCTGTGAAGCCGAAGTGCTTTCCGTGATCCCAAGCAGGGCTGCGATTTCCTTGTGGCTTTTCTCCTCAAAGGCATAAAGGTTGAGAACCGTTCGGTAACCTTCCGGCAAAGCCTGGATCATTTTCTGGATCACGCCCTGAGGAACGCTGCCGACATCAGGTTCCTCTTCATCCTCCCTGTCCGGCAAGTCCCACTTGTACTCAACGGTGTCGGACCGTTTCCGTTTGCGGATGAATTTCAGAGCCTCGTTGACGGAAATCTGCCTCATCCATGCCTTCAGCGATCCTTCGCCACGATAATCAAACTTGCCCAATGACGAGAATATCTTAACGAAACTGTCCTGAAGGACATCCCTAAGATCTCCTCCGTCCTGCAGATAACGGGAACAGGTGGCCGCAAGGTATCTGGAGTAGCAGTCATAAATCTGCCGCATCGCAGCCCGGTCACCATTTCTTGCCTGTTCGACAAGAACCTTTTCCATGTCTCCAGACAGTGTTCCCATCAATAGGATAGAAGACTGTTACTTCTGAGGCAGAGCGAATCTGGAGAGATATTTCACTTTAGCGGTCTTTTCTCCCTCCGAACCCTTCCAGTGCAATGTCAGTTCCTGCCCATCCTTGACATCCTTCAGCAGGTCATCGATCTTGAAAGCGATTACACCTTCACCCGGGACATATCCGTTATCACCATTGTTGTCATGCTTGAGGTATAGATCGAGAGTCTTCGGATCCACCGCCAAATCAACAATATGCACGATCTTGCTACCTCGTCCGAACAAGGCGGCGAAATGAATGGTAAGATAACCGTCCTCAAGGCAGGTCACCCAATCATTATACAACTCAATCGGGGCATTTTTTCCTTGCATGAATTCATTGTCATAAGAAACAGCGCTTTTTGTGCGCACCGAGTCGATCCATGCGACCTTGACCTTCTTTGAAAAGAGTCCGCCTTCCCCCGGTTCCTCGGAATATCGGAGCAAAGCCCTCACCTCACGTTTATAAGGGTTCTTCCAGTTCGTCGGTTCCAGAGTGGTCTTCTTATCCAACTGGAAATAGGTGACACCAGAGTCTGTTGTCTTGATGGTCACAAGCCCGTTATAGGCTGGATAATAAGGCCCGTCATTCTTAGAGCATGAAGACAAGGACATGGCCAAGGCCGAAACCGCGGCCAGAACGGCCAAAGTAATCTTGAAATTTTTCATCTGTTTCATATACTTATTTTATTTTTCCAGTCAACTAAATCCGTACCATCGGAATTCTTGCGTAAAAATGCGAAAAAAAAATTAACTTGCGCTCCATTTTGAAAAAGGAATATTAACGGACTTACTCAGATGAAGAAAATAACCATGTTCCGGGTGGGAATATCCCTGATTCCGATCCTGATTCTCGTGACGCTTCTGGCGCTGAACATCAGCATATTCGGCAGCGACGCCATCCTCGGCGCCAGCCAGGTCGCACTGCTTTTCTCCGCCGGTGTCGCCATCTGGCTGGCCATGTGGCTGTTCAAGTTACCGTGGCAGGATTTCGAGGAAGCGATCAAAAGCAACATCGGGGACGTCACCACCGCGATCGTGATCCTGTTCCTGATCGGGGCGATCTCCGGGACATGGACGATGAGCGGCATCGTTCCGACATTCATCTACTATGGTGTCAAGATCATAAGCCCGAAAATATTCCTGCTCACCGCCTGCGTGATCTGCGCGCTGGTCTCAGTCATGGTCGGCAGCTCGTGGACCACAATCGCCACGATCGGTGTGGCTCTTCTGGGAATAGGCAAGGCTGAGGGTTTCAGCGATGGCGTGATAGCAGGAGCGATCATCTCCGGAGCATATTTCGGGGACAAGATCTCCCCACTGTCCGACACCACAGTGCTCGCCTCCTCGATGAGCAAGGTCCCGATGTTCACCCACATTCGCTACCTGATGTACACGACAGTCCCGTCAATCGTGATCACACTCATCATATTCCTCATCCTTGGTCTCTCGCACAACGGCGATGACGCTGCCATGATCAATGAATATACCAACGTGCTCGGCGCCAAATTCAACATCACCCCATGGCTGATGATTGTCCCTGCCCTTACGGCGATAATGATAGCCCGCAAAATGCCCGCGCTCATTGTCCTTGCCCTGTCCACCGTGCTGGCGGCCGCCGCGGCGCTGATCTTCCAACCGGACATCATGAGGGAAATAGGTTCGAGCGTCTCAGGCTCAGGGAGTTCAGCGAAAATCCTGTTCACTGGTACAATCGAGACAATCTACAACTCTGTCTCGGTCGAAACCGGCAATCCGGATGTCGATCAGCTTGTGGCTTCAAAGGGGATGCTCGGAATGCTGAACACCGTCTACCTGATCATCTGCGCCATGTGCTTCGGAGCGGCCATGAAAGCGAGCGGGATGCTGCATCATCTGGCATCGATGATCCTTCCGATGACAAAACGCCGGGTAAGTCTCGTGACCTCGACAGTGGTGACTGGAACAGCACTCAACGGCATAGTGTCCGATCAGTATCTGGCCATCATCCTGACATCAAGCCTGTTCAAGGACATCTACGAGAAAGAGGGCTACGAGAACAGGCTCCTGAGCCGCGCCGTGGAGGATTCCGCCACGGTCACCTCGCCACTCTACCCGTGGAGCAGCTGCGGAATGACACAGGCGACTATCCTGAACGTGCCGACGATGGCCTACCTGCCATATTGCTTCTTCAACCTGCTCAGTCCGCTGATGAGCGTCACAGTGGCAGTCATCGGCTACAAGATATTCAAAACAGCTTCTTAAAAAGTCAGGGCAACCGCATCAAAAAACCTCCTTCCTTTTGCATACGGCAATGCGGTGAA
>UQUJ01000093.1 GCA_900544195.1 uncultured Alistipes sp.
CTCGAAAATATTCTCTTAATCTGAGGCAACTTATTTTTTTCATGTTACTAAGTGGAGTTCTGCGGCAACGGACATGGGGGATATTGTTACCGAAGAGGACACTCGACAGGCTCAGCGGCCGGCCGGTGTAGAAATCGTACCAGCCTTCGCACTGAGGGAAATAGACGCTGCGGTAGCAGGACTTATATTCAGAGACAGGGCAAGGCATCAGGGCCGGACCCAACATCCACTGGTCGCTGATGTCTGCCACATTGCGGTCGGTCGGGAAGTCCATCGGAAAGCCGCGGAGCATGGTGTAGTCCTCAAAATGCACGGCTCCGGCCAAGGAATAGAGGTACGGCATCAAACGGTAACGCAACTTCATGTAATAGAGGATGCTTGAATATGTAGGCGCACCCTCCGGGGCTATATTCCAGATCTCTCTTCTCGGCCATTGTCCGTGGGTGCGGAACAGCGACACGAAGGTGCCGAACTGGTGCCAGCGGGTCTGGAGCTCACGCCATTCGTCGAGGCCCGGGGGGACCTTGCCGATGTTGTCAAAGGTGGAGATTTTTCCTGTCCGCGAACCGAGTCTCAGGCGTGGCGGTGACTCTTACAAGATTGTCGCCTTTAACTTGAAGCCGGACCAACGCCGGCCCGTCAGCATTCCTGTCAGCCACCCGGACAATGATTCTTGTTGTCTATTTGTTAAGTTCGTTTTATATAAAGTCAGCATTCCTGTCAGCCACCCGGACAATGATTCCGTCAGAGTTCTGTTTCCAATCTTGGCCGCAACACCCTGTGATGGCGATGAGGGACAGCGCGAGCGAAATGATTCTGCGTGGTTTCATTGTGGTTAAAATGTTGACTGTTAATCAGTATTTTCCACAAACTTACGCAAATATTCCTAAAGGATGATGTTCGTCCCGACACTCCCGCAAAAAAAGCCAATCATTTGTCAAGATAATATAGATTTAAAAGAGAATGGCTTTGATATGGCAGAATGAAAGTACACAAGTCACCGATAATTTACTCTTGGACACCTCCAATAAATTTTCATGAATGGTCTGATAGTTATGTGTTCCAAGTTCTTTTTCAAGCATAGCAATAGAATTAAAAGTGAACAGATGATAATTAATGTTATAGTAAAAAACATTTAACTTGCAACAAAGCCGAGGAGACCATAGTGTCAAAAAATATCCAATTGTGACTGTTGCACATGTGTGAATAGAGTCAAGGTGGAGTAACAGAACGTACATCACTTCGCAATCCAATATGATGGAAACGGATCTCATCCACCTCCTGACGTGTCGCGCCGAGTGCCAGCATTCCGGGGATATACCTTGCGTCGTTGGCACCTACCAATTGTTGGTGACGGTCCGGGGTGATATTCAAAACAGACAGAACCTGCTCAATGGACGAAGGTCTGTCGATGAAGTCATTGTGATGGTCAATCCTGACATAATTGGAGGGTGGTGGCACGTACTCTTTCAACTCGATTCCGTAGATGGTGCAATCTGGCTTGCCCGCATATTCATCAAGAATGTCACGGTATTCGCTCAGAAGAGCGTTACCCCAACCAAGTTTTTATCGGCATAGCGGATCCTCAACTCATCAAGCAGTTCCCGAATAGCCTGCATCTCAAGGTCATGGCCGCCTAAAAGGAATATTCTATCACTCATAATTTTTCTCTTCATGATTGGTCGCGCCGACGCCTGTCCGCCTGCCGCAAATAGTATCATTTGAGCGCAAACAGTTATTGGCCCAGTTTATTTCACAGGAATTCAAATTTAGGAAATAAATCGTTAAAACCAAATAGAAATTGAGGATAAATTTCGAAAGACGTTCCGAGTGACAATACCTCAATAGGCCTGATGAGGGTTCGTGAATGTCACGTTACCATAAATGGCGTGACGCTTGTGCTTGTAGGAGGCCCACATCCGGTCGCCGTAGGCGAAATGCCACCATTCGGCAGGATAGTTCACGAAGCCAGTTTCTTCCATCACGGTCAAGAGGATTTTGCGGTTCTTTCGCTGCTCCGAGGTAATATGCTTGCTGTCAGTCGCTGTCGAGCCATTATGTTCCAGATAGCCGGTCCCCATGTCCAGAGGGCGGCCTTCCTGATCGCACAATGTCAAATCGACAGCTCCGCCGCTTTGATGGCCACCGCCGATGCCGGCGATCATCTTGTTCAGAGTGGATTCCACTTGTTGCTCGGAATAATCGGGATGCTCTGCCACTATCCATGCACGGCAATCCTTGCGTCTTCCAGCTTGTTTTTCGGCCGGACGGTATAGCTCAAAAATCTGGAGTCTGAGGCCAAGCGTCTCAAGTTTCCGAGACACAACAGCAAGTTTCTCTATGACCTGCGCCCTTCCGTAAGGCACCACGTCCGGAGCCACAATGATGTCTTCCTCAGGCAAGCCAACCATTGGCTCTCCACATTCTCTGATCACGACACGATTGACAATGTCCCTGGGCATCAGTCTGCGGATCCCCAGAAGCACCAGAATATAGTTGTATAAAACGCGAAGAGTCATATCAGCAGCAATCATAGAAGAACCTCAGACCAATTCTGAATTCCGCTTAAGTAAACCTTTAAAAATTTCTAACGCTTGTTAAGTGACCAAACGTGACGAATATACAACTAAAATCCGACATATCAACCTTTCTAGCAACCTTATTCATCGTATGAGTTATATGCAAGAGACAGGCAACAAAGTACAGCACTCGATTGTCGTGGAGGATATATCTTTGATTATCAGCAAATAGAGCATGTGTCCTCCTATCTGCACCACATGAGAGGAGAGACTATTAATCCACTCTTAATCAACGCATTAACCACCACAAAAACTGCACAACACCCCCCCCACACCACCACACACAGGTCACTCTTCGGCAAGCTCAGTGACCATGTTCCTCGGCTGGGTCTGTGTCCGGCAGAGACATAACAAGACAAGAGAAATCCCACTCCAGAATTTTTGTAACGTGAAAAATTCTGGAATGGGATTTCTCTTGTCCTCACCCCTGCGGCATTATCGCCTGATATCAGGAGCGAACATATTCATTCACCACTATTTGCGGCAGGCGTCAGCGATAACCTTCTCGCTGCGGGCGATGAAGTCGGAAAGGGCTTTGCCTTTCAGGAGGCCGTTGGAAAGAAGGGCGAGGTCGATCACCTGCTTGAGGATGTCGTTGCCGGCGGCATATTCATCAACCACAGCCTGATGGGCATCCTTGATGGCCTGACGCTCGTCGTTGATTCTCTTCTTCTCGTCCTCGGAAGCGTCCTTGCCAGGCTCGGCAGGAAGTTCCTGCATCGGAGTGATCTTGGATTTGGCCTCGGTGACTATTCCGGCCATGACCGGATTCTCAAGGTTCACGGTGATGTTGAACGACTCCGGCATATTCCCGTAGAAGTTCATTCCGCCTCCCATCGCGCTCATCTCGCGGTAACGCCTCATGAACTCGTTACGGGTGATGATCACCGGAGCGGCGTTCTCGCCAAGGTTGTCGGCCTCCACGAAGTAGTCGCTGTCCTTCGGCAGGACGGCCTTGAACATCGCGCTGAGGTCATCCTTGTCGGCCTGTGCCATTTCCGGCTTGACCTTCTCACTCTTTGGGATGAGGTTGTCTATCGTGTCTGAATCCACACGGGCGAACCTTGTGTCAGGGATCTTCTGCTCCAACAGATTGACATAGTGGGAGTCAAGCTCGCAGTCCATCAGAAGCACATCATACCCTTTGTTCTTCGCCGCCTCGATGAAAGCGTACTGCTCGTCAGTGTCGGTTGCATAGAGGTAAACGACCTTCTTGTCCTTGTCGGTCTGATTCTCGGCGATGGCCTTGCGGTAGTCCTCCAGAGAGAAATACTTGCCGTCCGTGTTCTTGAACAGGGCGAACTTCAGAGCCCTCTCGCAGAACTTCTCGTCGGAGAGCATGCCATATTCAATGAACAGCTTGAGGTTGTCCCACTTTTTCTCCCAAGCGTCACGCTCGTTCTTGAATATCTCCTCCAGTCTGTCGGCCACCTTCTTGGTGATGTAGGTCGAGATCTTCTTGACATTCTCGTCGGCCTGCAGGTAGCTTCTGGAGACGTTAAGAGGAATGTCCGGAGAGTCGATGACACCATGCAGAAGCGTCAGGAAGTCAGGAACGATGTTGTCCACGTGGTCGGTGACGAACATCTGGTTGCAGTAAAGCTGGATGTTGTTCTTCTCGATCGCCATCCTGTCCTTGATCTTCGGGAAGTAGAGGATTCCGGTGAGGTTGAACGGATAGTCCACGTTCAGATGGATGTAGAACAGAGGGTCTTCCTTCATCGGGTAGAGATCCCTGTAGAACTTCATATAGTCCTCTTCCTTCAGTTCGGAAGGCTTGCGGGTCCACAGAGGCTCGATCTTGTTGATGACGTTGTCCTTGTCGGTGTCGACATATTTGCCGTCCTTCCATTCCTGTTCCTTGCCGAAGACGACCGGAACCGGCATGAACTTGCAGTACTTGTCCAGTAGCTGTTGGATCTTGCCCTTCGTGCCGTAGTCCTTGGCGGCCTCGTCGTCAAGGTAAAGTGTGATGACGGTGCCTCTCTCAGCCTTGTCGCAAGGCCCCATCTCGAACTCCGGGTTGCCCTCGCAGCTCCAGATCACGCCCTTAGCGCCTTCTTTCCAGGAAAGAGACTCAATCGTCACCTTCTTCGCGACCATAAACGCGGAATAGAATCCCAATCCGAAGTGGCCGATGATGTTCTGGTCCTTGTACTTCTCAAGGAACTCTCCAGCTGAAGAGAACGCTATCTGGTTGATGTACTTGTCAATCTCCTCATCGGTCATACCGATACCGTTATCGATGATCCTCAACGTCTTGGCATCCTCGTCAAGCTCGACACGAACCTTCAGCTCACCAAGCTCGCCCTTGAAGTCTCCGTTCGAGGCGATGGCCTTCATCTTCTGCGAAGCGTCCACCGCGTTCGCGACCAGCTCCCTCAGGAAAATCTCGTGATCCGAATAGAGAAACTGCTTGATGACCGGGAATATGTTCTCGGTCGTCACTCCAATCTGTCCTTTGTTTGCCATAATATCTTTCATTTTTAAATTTTACGAATATATTCAGTCGGCTCCACCTTCTGATGAAGCTGGTTCAAGGATAGTCAAAATATGTTCCAAGAGATTCAGACTGACAAATTGTCATTCCTCTTCACAGGACTTCAAGAACCGCCACAAGGTATTCCGGTCCACCTTGCAGATCTTGGCGATCTTGCGCTGTGACATTCCCACCGCCATCAACTCCGCGATCAAGGTCCTCTTACCGTACAGTTTACGTTTCTCCAACGCCGTCTTCCGTCCTTTAGGCCTGCCAAGCACCACACCCTCGGCCCTCTTCCGTGCCAACGCCTCCTTCGTTCTCTGGCTGATAAGGTTGCGTTCGATCTCCGCCGACAGCCCGAAAGCGAACGCCAGCACCTTGCTCTGAATATCCTCACCCAGCCGATAGTTGTCCTTGATCGTCCACACCTTGCACTCCTTGGTCATACAGATGTTGAGTATCTCCATAATCATAAACAGGTTACGCCCCAACCTCGAAAGTTCCGCGCAGATGATCAGATCATCCTTCCGCACACGCCGAAGCAGCGTCCCCAACTCCCTTTTACTATAGGATTTGGTTCCGCTGATGGTCTCCTCTATCCACCCGTCGATGGACAGATGTTCCCTCTCGCAGAAGTTATTGATTTCAAACCTTTGATTCTCAACAGTCTGTTTGTCGCTGCTGACCCGAATGTAGCCGTAATTCATAGTTCTCTGCCTCCTCTTTCCTTTCGCCTCACCCGCATCAGAATCCTACGCCCCGCGGAAAGAAACCGAAGCCGTTCCGATGCCCGCCCTAAAGATAGCCAATGTCCACAACAATTCCAAGCCCTATGATTCATAAATATTTACATTTCGCTCGTCATTCACTCACCACGCCTCTCCACAGTCCCTCCATGGCAACACTGTTGGCCTTTTTCGCCGCCCAGCACCCCACTTCGGAACTCTTCAGTAACGCTTTTGGCCTTTTTCGCTGCCAAACATCTCCCGTCGGAACCCTCAGGCGACACTTTTGCCCTTTTTTGCCGCCCGAAACCTCACTTCGGAACCCTTCAGCAACACTTTAGACCATTTCTGTCACCTTGCAAGTATGCAACCAATATTCCCGGATAGCGCAGTCGACTCATCCATCGCACCTAAAACGACATTCTACTGATAACGACCAAGTTACAATTCCAGGTGTGAATATAATCGCACACCTGAAAGTCAAAGAACCCTCTACAGTGCCCCCTATTGGCGCCCCACCCTTCCAGGTGCGAAATACTACGCGCACCTGGAACTGCATTTATCCGATAATCATTAAGTTGCAGTTCTAGGTGCTGATGTAATCGATCTCCTGAATTATTGCCATATTGTCGAATAATATGTAGTCACCTCCTCCCAGCCACGTGATGTCATCAACAATCTGGGCGTATATGTTCAGCAACAGGGCACAACCTGCAGATTCTCCGGCCCCGCCGCCTGGGTAGTCCTCACCCCCATCGAACAGAGCATCAAGCGAAAGATCGAAAGCATCGGGAAACCGCTGAGGGACTGGGATATAAATATCTTTAGAGGTGTTCTTACCGGCTACAATGGTGCCTTTATAATCACAACCGAAAGGCGCGACGAGATCCTTTCAAACTGTAAGTCCGAGGAAGAACGCCAAAGAACGGAGGCGATCATTAGGCCAATTTTGAGAGGCCGCGACATCAAGCGCTACTCCTACGACTGGGCCGGACTGTGGTTGATTTGGATTCCGTGGCACTTCCCGCTCCATCTTGACTCCAGCATTCAAGGTTCGTCAGCCGAAGCCGAGCAAGCGTTTATGGACCAATATCCATCTGTTTATCAGCACCTTTTACTCTACAAACCCCAGCTATCTGCAAGGAACAAGGCCGAGACTGGCATCCGCTACGAATGGTATGCCCTGCAAAGGTGGGGCGCCAACTATTCGGACGACTTTTCTCAGCCGAAAATAATGTATCCAAATATGACCAAGTTTATTCCTTTTAATTATGACGAGAAGGGGTTCTATCAAAATGACAAATCTTTTATGATAACAGGGAATCACTTGGCATATCTGACAGCATTTTTGAATTCATCACTTTTCAAATTCTGCTTCCTTGACAATTTCCCGGAATTGCAAGGAGGAACACGGGAATTGAGGAAAATATTTTTTGACAAGATTCCGGTTCTGAATGTATCGGATGATGTCAATGATGAATTTAAGGTGCTTGTAAATGAAATTCAAACTAAATATTCAAAAGAGAATGCTGCACTCGTAAAAGTAGACACGGAGGGGTAGAAAAAGATTGAATGAGTTATCTTTGTAGTTGAGTTCAGGTCGTTGGGCCTGGAGGGAGGGGCGGAGCCCCGACCGGAAGGCCCAACGACCGGCGCGGCCCGGAGATCCCCCATTCAACCCGCTTCTACCAGGAAGAAGAAACTTTTTATGGCAAAACACTTGAATCCTCTTGAAAAAGAGTTCCTGATCCGCCAGTACAGGAGTAATCAGCGGATCTCAATCAAAGACTTCTGCGCGGTTAACGTCATTACCGGCAACTCGCTGAAGAAGTGGATGAAACAGTACGACGAAGGCGGCCTGGAAGGCCTGGCCCGCGCCGATGCTGAAATCCAAAACGTGCTTCCGGAAGGCGTAGACCGCACGGAAGAGTCCTACAAGCGCGAAATCCTGAAGCTCCGCATAGAGAATGAACGGCTAAAAAAAAG
>UQUJ01000094.1 GCA_900544195.1 uncultured Alistipes sp.
GCCCCGGCATCATTACGATGCCGGGGCTCCTTTTTTTTGCGCGCGGCCGCGGTGCCGCTGTGTCCTGCGGGCGTTCACTGCCGGCTCTCTCGACATGGCCTCCGAAATCGTGCGGCGCGGCGGCGGAATACGAATGAAAATGTCACCGTGGGAAAGGCTCCCCTACAGTGACATTCGAATTTCTCTATTATGAGTTCTTTTATTCTATCCTGTCCTTGATGTTGTACCTGTTCCTTTCCGGAGCGTTGCGGGAGACGAGCTCACAGATGAAGCCGGCGAGGAAAAGCATGACACCGAGGATCACAGCCAGGATGGCAAGGTAGAACAACGGCTGGTCTGTGACTGCTCTGAAATGTACGCCCCGGGCCTGATGCACAAGTTTGGCGACTATTATCCAGATAGTCATCACAAAACCTACAAGGAACATCAGCAGACCGGAAAAGCCGAAGAAGTGCATCGGCTTCTTTCCGAAGGTGCTCAGGAACCAAAGTGAAAGCAAGTCAAGGAATCCGTTGACGAATCTCTCAAGGCCGAACTTGCTCTTGCCGTATTTCCTTTTCTGGTGGTGGACGGGCTTCTCGGTTATCTTGCCGAATCCGGCGTTCTTCGCGAGATAAGGAATATACCTGTGCATCTCGCCGTACACCTCGATGTTCTTGACAACCTCGTTCCTGTAGGCCTTGAGGCCGCAGTTCATGTCGTGTAGCTTTATCCCGGTGATCCAGCGGGCGGTGGCGTTGTACAGCTTTGAGGGCAGGTTCTTGGTCAGTTTGTTGTCCTGACGGTGCTGTTTCCAGCCGGAGACCACATCGTAGCCCTCCTCGGTGACCATCCGGTACATTTCCGGAATCTCCTCCGGGGAGTCCTGCAGGTCGGCGTCCATCGTGACGACCACACGACCTTCTGCCTTTGCGAAGCCTTCGTAAAGGGCGGCTGACTTGCCGTAGTTGCGGCGGAAGGATATTCCTTTAACCCTTTCATCGCCTTTTGACAGTTCCTGGATTTTTGCCCACGAGCCGTCGGTGCTGCCGTCGTCGATGAAGAGGACTTCATATTCATACCTGTTGGCGTTCATCACGCTTCTGATCCACGCCAGAAGTTCGGGAAGGGATTCCTCCTCGTTCAGGAGAGGAACTATTATCGAAAGGTCTTTTGAATATTCCATGATTATTGGTCGTTGTCTGTGTTCTGGTCATCCGGAGTGCGCTCTCCGAAAGCGTTGACAGGGAACAGTCTTCTGGCGAATGCGGTTGAGAGCATCCATCCCCAAAGGTAGCAATAGAGCAATGTGAAGACAAACGTGAACGCGGGAATCACATTCATCATCTTTTCCATGGCTGTGGCCGTGTTTGAATCCATCATGCCTTGATAGGCTTCCTGAGTGCTTTTCACCACCTGCGCTATCATGTCGGGGTTTATTACAAGAAGCTGCAGCATGGTGAATCCTGACACCAGAATCGAAGAAAACAAAGCTATCTTCTGTCCATAGCGCTGGAGTTCCGGGTAGCCGACCTTGACATTGTTGTGGAATCGTTCCAGAAGGTACTTGAAAGCGATCACGCACGCCACGATCTTGACAACCTTTAAGATGAAGTTCAATATGCCCACGAAGACACCTGTGCCACCTAACAGCAGTGGCAGTGACGGCAGATAATCCACCGCTATCGTGAACACACCCATCACAAGGCCGGCCAAGGCCGCGCTGTTCCAGGAAACACTTGACGAAAACTCTTTCTTCATCGCTCTGTCTCTTTAATATTTATGCAAAAATAGCAAAATATTTCGTATCTTTGCCCCTTGGCTAATAATATGGCTGGCCAAGTTCAAGTACTTGGTCTGTAAATACTGGTCAGACCAATTTATTTTAGTTTTGTATGATTAACATTACATTTCCTGACGGTAGTGTCAGGGCCTTCGAGAAAGGCGTTACAGGTTACGAGATAGCCAGGAGCATCAGCCCTCGGCTTGCGGAGGAAGTTTTGGCGGTGGCAGTGAAGCCGGCGACCGACACGACGGTCAGCAAGGGAGTCACCTACGACCTCAACCGCCCTATCGAAGAAGACAGCTCGATCGTCCTTTTGAAGTGGGATGACGATGAAGGCAAGAGAGTTTTCTGGCACTCCTCATCACACTTGATGGCGGAGGCCCTTGAGGACATATTCCCAGGTGTCAAGTTCGGCATCGGACCGGCCATCGAGAACGGATTCTACTATGACGTGGATCTGGGCGGCCGCCAGATCACAGACGCTGATTTCGCCAAGGTCGAGAAGAGAATGCTTGAGCTGGCCCGCGAGAAGCAGGACTTCGTCCGCAAGGACGTGTCCAAGGCGGACGCTCTCAAGCACTTCGAGGAAACCGGTGACAAATACAAGTGCGAGCTCATCAGCGAACTTGCCGACGGCACCATCACCTACTACACCAACGGTCATTTCACCGACCTCTGCCGCGGACCTCACCTTCGCAACACCGAGGTCATCAAGGCCGTCAAGCTGACCGCCATCGCCGGTGCCTACTGGCGCGGCGACGAAAAGCGCGAGCAACTCACCAGAATCTACGGCATCACCTTCCCTAAGAAATCGATGCTTGACGAATATCTTGTCCTCCTCGAAGAGGCCAAGAAGCGTGACCACCGCAAGCTCGGCAAGGAGATGGAACTCTTCACATTCTCCTCACGCGTGGGTCTCGGACTGCCGCTCTGGCTGCCGAGAGGCTCCGTGATGAGATTCGAGCTTGAGAAGTTCCTCCGCAAGAAGCAGAATGAATATGGCTACCTGCCGGTTGTCACCCCTCACATCGGAAGCAAGGACCTGTACGTGACCTCGGGCCACTACGCCAAGTACGGCAAGGACTCCTTCCAGCCGATCCACACCCCGCAGGAGGGTGAGGAATATATGCTCAAACCGATGAACTGCCCTCACCACTGTGAGATATTCCGTTCTTCTCCAAGGTCTTACAAGGATCTTCCTTTGAGATTGGCCGAGTTCGGAACTGTTTACCGTTACGAGCAGAGCGGAGAACTCCACGGACTCACGAGGGTTCGTTCCTTCACTCAGGATGACGCCCACATGTTCGTGACCCCTGACCAGCTCAAGGGTGAGTTCGAGAAGGTCATCGACCTGATCCTCTATGTGTTCAGGATCTTCAAGTTCGACAAGTACACGGCCCAGGTTTCCCTCAGGGATCCAAACAACAAGGCCAAGTACATCGGAAGCGACGAGAACTGGGAGAAGGCCGAGAACGCCATCATCGAGGCCGCAAAGGAGAAGGGGCTGAAGACCGTCGTTGAATATGGCGAGGCCGCTTTCTACGGCCCTAAGCTTGATTTCATGGTCAAGGACGCCATAGGAAGGAAGTGGCAGCTTGGCACCATCCAGGTGGACTACAACCTGCCGGAGAGGTTCCAGCTTGAATATACCGACGCGGACGGCAGCAAGAAGCGCCCGGTCATGATCCACCGCGCTCCGTTCGGATCCATCGAAAGGTTCACCGCCGTACTGCTTGAGCACACCAGCGGACATCTCCCTCTCTGGCTCAGTCCGGACCAGGTCAAGGTGCTTCCTGTCAGCGAGAAATACGCTGAATATGCAAAAAAAGTTTGCGGTTTGCTGAATAATTCCGATATTCGCACTTCTGTCGATGACAGAAACGAGACTCTTGGCAAGAGAATCCGTGAGATTTCCCTGCTCAGAGTGCCTGTTTTGGCCATCGTCGGAGAAAAGGAAGTGGCGGACGGCACAGTCTCTGTAAGACGGGAAGGCGCCGATGCCGGCACGATGAAGGTGGACGACTTCATCAAATGGTTCAAGGCCGAGGTGGCCAGGGAACTTGAGTAATGGAGAGTCCGCGATTAATGTATAATTTAAAAGGAGAGTTTTAAACAGAGCAGAATGCCTTACAAGCCGAAACCACACTACGGTGGCCCTAAACCAGCCTCCGCATTCAGACCAAGCACAGGCCCGAGACCCGCAGGGGGACGCGGCCCGCGTCCGTTCGTCCGTCAGAAGGCGGATGACGAACTGAACATCAACGAGGAGATCACCGCCTCACAGGTCCGTCTGGTCGGTGACAACATCGCGGAGCCGGGAATCTACCCGACCTCCAAGGCCTTGAAGATGGCGGACGAGCTTGAGCTCGATCTTGTTGAGATCAGCGCCAAGGCTGACCCGCCTGTCTGCAAGATCCTTGACTACCAGAAGTACCTCTACCAGCAGAGGAAAAAGGCCAAGGAGATGAAGCAGAACGCCTCCAAGATAGTCATCAAGGAAATCCGCTTCGGGCCGAACACCGACGAGCACGACTTCCAGTTCAAACTTAAGCACGCTCAGGAGTTCCTTGAGGAAGGCTCGAAGGTCAAGGCGACAATATTCTTCCGCGGACGTTCCATCATGTTCGCCGAGCAGGGAGAGAAGCAGCTTCTGCGCTTCGCCGTGGAGCTGGAGGAATATGGCCGCGCGGAGAACATGCCGACCCTTGAGGGAAAGAGGATGACGATGATGATCGCCCCTGTAAAGAAAAAGTAATCCGCTGGGTGCGGAGAACAATATTAACGTTTAATTTATCAAAACAATGGCAAAGCTTAAGACCAACTCCGGTGCCAAAAAGCGTTTCACGCTTACCGGATCGGGAAAAATCAAGAGGAAGCACGCTTACCACAGCCACATCCTCACCAAGAAGACCAAGAAGCGTAAGAGAAATCTTGATCACTTCACTATCCTCCACAAGGATGACGTGAAGAGAGTAAAAGAGCTTCTGGTCCTGTAAGTTTTTATGTTTAACTTGGAACGCAGTAGAAAAGCATCGCCGAAGGGCGGTCACTGCCTCCGGAAAAAGATCAATTTATGCCAAGATCAGTAAATTCAGTAGCCTCAAGGGCTCGCCGCAAGAAGATTCTCAAGAGAACCCGCGGTAATTTCCTCTCCAGAAAGAATGTCTGGACTGTAGCGAAGAACACTTACGAGAAAGGTCTCACCTACGCTTACCGTGACCGCAAGGCCAAGAAGCGTAACTTCCGCGCTCTCTGGATCCAGAGAATCAACGCCGCTGCCCGTCAGTACGGCATCTCCTACTCTCAGTTCATGGGCAAGCTCGCGAAGCAGAATATCGGTCTCAACCGCAAGGTTCTCGCCGATCTCGCCATGAACAACCCGCAGGCGTTCGAAGCAATCGTCAATTCAGTAAAATAAATAGTGTCTGAAAAGTGAGCTTGAGGGAAACATACCACAACAAATGGGTAAGGATGGGCTTCTGGTCCGTTCTCTATGTGCTGTGGGTGATCTGGCTCGGGAATTATTGGTGGCTCTTCGGCCTTGCCGTCATCTTTGACCATCACATCACCCGCAAGGTGAAATGGATGTTCTGGAAGAAGGAGTACAAGGAAGGGGAGAAGCGCAACGCGTGGCTCGACTGGCTTGACGCCATAATATTCGCTGTCATCGTCGTGACGTTCATCAACATATTCTTTTTCCAGGCCTTCAAGATTCCTTCATCGTCTATGGAGAGTTCCCTTTTCACCGGGGACCATCTCTTCGTCAGCAAGCTGACATTCGGGCCGAAGGTCCCTCAGACTCCGCTGTCGGTTCCGTTCACGCACAATGTCATCTTCGGGAAAGAGTCGTATTCGACCTTGATCCAGAATGACTACCATCGCTTGAGAGGACTCAGGAATGTGAGAAGAGGTGACTATGTGGTGTTTAACTTCCCTGACGGTGACACGGTTCTTTCCCGTTTCCCGTCCGAGGATTACCACACTTGGGTCAGAAGGGCAGGCAAGGACTTCGCTTTGGCCAACGGCGGTCCGATCAAGGTCCGTCCTGTGGACAAGAAAGACCACTATGTCAAGAGGTGTGTCGCCCTTCCCGGGGATTCCCTCTCTGTCATCGACGGTCTTGTCTATACCAATGGCGTGAAGCAGGAAGTCTATCCGGGAATCCAGCTCTCCTACACTGTCGTCACCACCGGTGGCAGACTCAACTCAAGGACTCTTGAGAAGATGGGACTCAATCTTGAGGAACTCTATTTCGATGGAAGTCTGCCGGGCTACCCGGCCATGCCTCTTACACAGGGCATGCTTGAGGAGGTTGGGAAGATTTCTTCCATAGTCAGTGTGGAACCTAATCTGGATGTTTATCCTCCGGATTTCCCTGACTCTTATCTCAGCTTGTTCCCGTTCACGGAAAACACTGGTTGGACCAGAGACTATTACGGTCCGATCTGGGTTCCGAAGAAGGGATCCTCTGTTGACCTTACGGTGGAAAATCTTCCTCTTTATGAAAGGATCATCTCCGCTTACGAAGGGCACGGGCTGAGGACTACCGCTGACGGGAAGATATTCATTGACGGAAAGGAGGTTTCAAGCTACACTTTTGAGATGGACTACTATTTCATGATGGGGGACAACAGGCACAATTCCTTGGACTCAAGGTACTGGGGATTCGTCCCTGAGGACCACATAGTCGGAAGGCCGGCAATGGTCTGGCTTTCAACTGATGCTGGCCGCAAGTTCCCGAATAATATCCGGTGGCGCAGATTCTTTAAATTTGTCTGAATTATTTGCGATTCTGAAAATTTAGAGCGAAATTTGCAATCCCGCAATTTGTTTTGAATCAATAAAAAAGTAAAATATTATGGCAAAAGTTTGTCAAATCACAGGACGAAAGAGAATGATCGGCAACAATGTCGCTCACTCAAAGCTTCGCACCAAGCGCGAGTTCGCCCTCAACCTCAAGACCAAGAAATTCTGGTCAGAGGCTGAGCAGAGGTACATCACACTGAAGGTTTCCTGCAAAGGAATGAGAACCATCGAAAAGAAAGGCCTTGACGCCGCTCTGAGAGAGGCACAGGCTAAAGGATATGTCGGCCTTGTTTAAAATCTATTGAGTTATGGCAAAGAAAGCAAAAGGAAACAGGGTGCAGGTCATCCTCGAATGCACAGAGCAGAAAGCAAGCGGTGTGCCGGGAATCTCAAGGTACATCACAACCAAGAACAAGAAGAACACTCCTGAGCGTATCGAGCGTAAGAAGTACAATCCTTACCTCCACAAGGTGACTGTTCATCGTGAAATCAAGTAAAATTGGAGATATAGACTATGGCAAAGAAAGCAGTCGCTACATTCGCCGCCAAAGCTGGCGCAAAGAGCATGGTGAAGTGCATCCGTATGGACAAGTCACCAAAGACCGGAGCTTACGTCTTCACTGAACTCCTCGTTGAGGCTGATAAGACAAAAGATTTCTTCGCGGACAAAAAATAGTTTCCGTGAATATGATAGCGAAGGCGCAGGCGGATTCCGTCTGCGCCTTTTTCGGCAAAGTTGAAATAAATTTCACATTGCGCTCGGTTTTCACTAAATTGCCTGTCGGCGATTTAGGATGCACCTCGGCAATGTTGCAGGGCAACCGCATCAAAATACCTCCTTCCTTTTGCATACGGCAATGCGGTGAAG
>UQUJ01000095.1 GCA_900544195.1 uncultured Alistipes sp.
CATCAATATATTGCAAATTTAAAGTGATGCAGGTTATTTTTTACATTTTACTTAACATCATCCACCAAGTAAATCTCCGATGTATTTGCCGTGCCATTAATCGCTGCGGCTATGGCATCATTCAAACAAAGAAGAATATTCCACGTCATCAAGTGTCGCAACCGGTGTTGCGGAAGCGGAGGTTGTGCAGACGGCGAATATGCTCTTCGTGATGTTGCGCTTTCTTTGACAGGTGTTCCAAGTACAATGGTTTTACCGTCGTCGGTAGCGGCCGTTATGGTAAGGGCCTTTCCGGAAAGGTCAACAGGAGCCACCGTGAAGAATCCACGGAAAGTGTCGCCTGTCGCGAACAAGAGGCCCTCATCACCTTTTTTGCCGAGTGCAAGCGTGAATTTGCTGTCACGAGCATCTTCCGAAATGGTTGATGTCGTCACATCAAGAGTACCTTCCGTTACGAAGATGACTTCCGATGCGTCGATGGTCACCGACATAATTTTCTCAGCCTCTGCGAAAGTGTGTTCGACGATTATCCAGCCAATCTGGTTCGCAAGTTTGAACTGCAGAGTGTTTGAATTCTTGCCCTTGGTGGCTGTCGTGCAGGCATAGCAAAAATCCTTCAGATGAGCCGAACTGTTGTTCTCAGTCTGTCTCTGTCCGAGGAGTGATACGGGAATCTCTGTTTCAGAAGAAGGCAGCGTTTTGGCTGGAAGGTCACTTCGACAGGATCAGTGACCAGAGGGAGAATGGGCTGGGAGGTCACTTCGACAGGTCCAGTGACCAAAGGGAGAATGGGCTGGGAGGTCAGTTCGACAGGCCCAGTGACCAGAGGGAGAATGGGATGGGAGGTCACTTCGACAAGATCAGTGACCGATGGGGAAAGTTCTGTGACAGGACAAAAGAAACAGGCCCGGAGACCGGATGGTTGGTCAATGAGCCTGTCGGAGTGATTATGCTCTTTACGAGATGTTTACAATAAAGGGATGTTAACGGATGGTCGGAAGCCAGGTCTGGATGTGCTTTCCTTTCCAGCAGTCAACCGATGAGTAGTCAACCATCTTGATGTCTCCTTCGGTGGTAGGAACGAGGAACTGCATTCTGGTGCCAGGACGCTCAGCGTCAACAATCTTGACCTTCACCTCACCGTTGGCGTCTGCGATGATCTGAACAGGCTTGTTGTAGTCAGGATCAATGTTCTCATCACGGGCGAGGACAAGCGGTCCCCACTGCACGGCCTGGAAGAACTTGCCCTCAGGGTTGCGTCCGTTCTCGGAAGCCTTGATGAGCTTGGCCTTCATGTCGAAGATGATGTAGATGCTGTCACCAGCCTGCCACTTGCGCTCCAGATTGAGATACTTTCCGGCCTCCACCTTGCCGACATACTTGCCGTTGACAGCAACGTAAGTCTGCTCGCTCCAGGACGGAATATGCAGTTTCACAGTGAATTTTTCCTTCGCGGCCGGGTCAACGGAGATACGCACCTCATTCGCGCGAGGATATTCAGTGACGATTCCAAGCTTGACCTCATTGCCTTTCGCTGTCTTGGCGGTCACGGTTCCGGCGTTGTAGAGGTTGATGACCGGGCCTTCCTTTGACTGCATCGCGGCGATGTAAGGAAGGTAGGACAGTCCGCAAGGGCCGCTGAGGTTGCAGCAGGTCACCGGCTGGCCGTCGATGTTGGTTCCCCAACCGCTGTTGGTAACCTTCGCGCCGTTCAGAAGGTTCACGTAGCTGAAGCTTTTTCCGTCAGGCTTCATCGCACCCAGAAGGCCGTTGTAGGCATATTTCTCAATGTAGTCAACAGCTGTAGGATCACCCGTAAGACGAAGATACTGAGAGCAATATTTCATCCAAGTCACACCTACGCAGGTCTCCATCATTCTCTTGATGTTCGGATTGGTCTGCTCCACGGCCGTGTTGCTCCATCCCTCTCCGTTGAGTCTTGGCCAGTAAACATCAGAACCAGCGTTGCCGATGATGGTGATCTCGTTCTCAACCACATCGTTGAAGAAGTTGTCAAGGCATACCTTCCACCTCGGGTCACCGGTCGCGCGGTAATATTCAGCGAGTCCCTCCCAGACGGAAGTCATCTCGTAGGCCTTAGGGTAAGGCTTGCCGACCTCGTAGAGGTGAGTGCCCTCATAGACCTGCTGGAATATATTGCTGCCCTTGGACGCGCCGGTTGTGACGATATATTCAGCGAAGTCGAGATATTCCTTTTTGCCGGTGATGAAGTAAAGCTTAACCATCGGTTCGAGGATAGAGGATGATTCAATTTTTGTGGAACTCCAACCGAGTTCGGTGATGCTCTTCTTAGGTGCCGGACCGACCTGGTCGATCACGCTCCTGGCCTCTTTCTCAAGGGCGGAGAGGACTCTCGGATCCTGCTCGACGTCAGTGTAGTACTGAAGCAGGCCAAGCATTACGTACTTTCTCTCCCAGATGTCACCGTCACGGTTGCCAGGCTGGTCATCCACGGCGGTGCAGCTTATGCTGCCGTTGCTCTTCTCGGTGGCCATCAGCTTGTAAACGAGGCTCTTGGTCAGTTCCTTGAGCTTAGGATCTCCGTTGTAGCGGTAAAGCAGAGAGTTTGTACGGATGCACTTTCCCGGCATCTCGCCGAGAGCGAACTGCGGACGTCCCTTGATGAAATAGTCGATGACCTTGTCGTAAGGCATCACTCCGTTGACCCAGTGGTCGATGGAGTTCTGGATGTCATCGGCGAAGTAGCCGTTGAATGTCACACTTCCGGCCGGAAGCGGCTCGATCACATCATTCACCTTCTTCAGGTTGTCCTGGGCGAAGGCTCCGACGGAAAGCAGCGTGGCAGCTGCCGCGAAAACGATTGCATTTTTCATTATTATACCTATTGAATATTTCCAAAAGCCTACAAAGTTAACATTTTCCGCGCAACTTCCGACAATGGCCGGGGACGAAAAGAAGAATATTCACAAATTATTCAAGGAATATTCATCCGACCATGACAAGACTTCCGGAAACCGCTTTTGCCGGAGATGAATTTTGTTCGTATATTTGTCAATAACCGCATCAATTGGTAAGCGGCAAACAATAAGTTGCCGCAGATTTGGCAAAGATTTTCGAGGATAGATTTCTTTTGGAAGAAGGAGTGTGCCGGTGGCACATGACTGATGAGAAAAGAAATATAGACCGAAAAGATTGCCTAAGGTGAAGCAAATTATTGTTTAACGATTACTTATGGTAAGGATTTACTGCAAAAACACCGGAACATACAAAGAGTTCCTCGAAGGGACTCCCCTGCTGGACATCGCTCCACAGTTCGAGTTCGACAAGCCGTACGAGATACTGGCCGCCAAGGTGAACAACGTGGCGGAAGGGTTGAGATTCAGGGTTTTCCACAACCGTGACGTGGAGTTTCTGGACTACAGGACGTACATCGGCCGCAATTTCTACAGCCGTTCGCTCTGCTTCCTTCTGTACAAGGCCACAAGGGATCTGTTCCCGGAAAGCAGGATGACAATCCGCAGACCGATTTCCAAGGGCTATTTCTGCTCGGTTTACAAGAACGATGGTTCTTTTCTGACTGAGGAGGATGTGGAGGCGATCGGCGCGAGGATGAGGGAACTCGTGGACGAGAATATTCCGTTCAAACGCAAGGAACTCCAGATCGAGGAGGCCATCAGGATATTCAAGGAATCCGGCGACCTCGACAAGGTGAAGCTGCTGGAGACGTGCGGCGAGGTTTACATCACCTGCTACTCGCTTGGCGATGTGACTGACTACTATTATGATGAGCTTGTGCCGAGCACAGGCTACCTCAAGACTTTCGGAGTGAAGCTCTGCCACGGAGGAATATTGCTGCGCGTACCTGACCGCCATCATCCGGAGGATCTGGCGCCGCTTCACGAGGAGCCTAAGACTTTCGAGGTGTTCGCCGAGACGCATAAATGGAACTGGATTATGGGGCTTTCCAACGTCGGGGATGTCAACGAGTCCATCCTCAAAGGCAACGCCTCCGACCTTATCCAGATCTCCGAGGCATTGCAGGAGAAGAAGATCGTCCAGATCGCCGAGGAAATCGAGAGGCGGCATAACGACCCGGATAATCCGGTGAAGCTGGTCCTGATCACCGGACCGAGCAGCAGCGGTAAGAGCACGGTCTGCAAAAGGCTCAGCGTGCAGCTGAAGGCCTGCGGACTGCACCCGATCTCGTTCTCGACCGACGACTATTTCGTCAACCGAGTCGATACTCCGAAACTCCCGGACGGATCATACGACTTCGACAACTTCGACACCGTGGACCACGAATATCTCCAGAAAGACCTCGTCAAACTACTTAACGGAGAGGAAGTAGAGGTTCCTGAATATAATTTCGTGACCGGCCGCAGAGAGTTCAACGGCAAGAACCTCAAGCTGGGCGAAAGGTCCGTGCTGCTGATCGAAGGTCTGCACGCTCTGAATCCTCGGCTGACCGAGAAGGTCCCGGACAAGGAGAAATTCAGGATATTCATAAACACAATAACTTCCATCTCGCTGGACTGCCACAACTGCATTCCGACGAGCGACAACCGCTTGCTGCGGAGGATCGTGAGGGATTACCTCAAGGGAGCGTTTACGGCACGGGAGTCGATCGCTAACTGGCCGAACGTGCGCAGGGCCGAGGTCAAGTGGATATATCCGTTCCAGGAGAACGCCGACGTGCTGTTCAACTCGGCATACCTCGTGGAGTTCGCTGTGCTGCGCACCCACGCCGAGAGGATCCTCGCCACCGTGCCGAAGAACTGTCCGGAGTACAGCGAGGCGCACAGGCTGCTGAAATTCCTGCACTACTTCGTGCCGGTCTCAGACAAGGAGATCCCGCCGACATCGCTGCTTCGCGGATTCATCGGAGGGGGAAGCTATTAGTATTGAACCGTTTGGCCGCCTTCGTCGGAGACTTCATCCGCAAAGACGGCCGAAAGCGACATTAACATATTCATAGAAAACAATTTAAACATCTACCAACGAAATGGCGGACGAAAAGATAATTTTCTCGATGAACGGTGTGGGCAAAGTCCTCCCGCACAACAACAAGGTTATTCTCAAGGACATCTACCTTTCTTTCTTCTACGGAGCGAAAATCGGCATCATCGGCCTGAACGGCTCCGGTAAATCGACCCTGATGAAGATCATCGCCGGTGTGGAGAAATCCTACCGTGGCGAGGTGGTCTGGGCTCCGGGATATTCAGTGGGCTACCTTGAGCAGGAGCCTCAGATGAATCCCGACAAGACAGTCATCGAGGTCGTGCAGGAAGGCGTTCAGGAGGTCATGGATGTCCTCAATGAATATAACGAGATCTCCCTCAAGTTCATGGAGCCGATGGACGACGACCAGATGAACGCTCTTATCGAGCGCCAGGGCGAGTTGTCCGAGAAGATCGAGCATCTTGGCGGATGGGAGATCGACGCCAAGCTCGAAAGGGCGATGGACGCTCTGAACTGTCCTCCGCCTGACGCCAAGATCTCCACCCTTTCCGGTGGCGAGCGCCGCCGTGTGGCCCTGTGCCGCCTGCTTCTGCGCGAGCCGGACGTGCTGCTTCTTGACGAGCCTACCAACCACCTTGATACCGAGAGCATCCAGTGGCTTGAGGCTCACCTGAGGCAGTACAAGGGCACGGTAATCGCCGTGACCCACGACCGTTACTTCCTCGACAACGTGGCAGGATGGATCCTTGAGCTGGACAGAGGAGAGGGCATTCCGTGGAAGGGCAACTACAGCTCATGGCTGGAGCAAAAGACCAAGAGGCTGGAGATGGAGGAGAAGCAGGAGAGCAAGAGGCGCAAGACCCTCCAGCACGAGTTGGAGTGGGTGCGGATGGCTCCCAAGGCCCGTCAGGCCAAGCAGAAAGCCCGTCTGGGCGCCTACGAGAAACTGGCCTCGGCCGACGCCAAGGAGAAGGAGGCCAATTTGGAAATATACATTCCTAACGGACCGCGCCTCGGCAACAAGGTCATCGAGTTCAAGGACGTGTCCAAGGCCTACGGGGACAAGATTCTCTTCGAGCATCTCTCGTTCGCGCTTCCGCCTGCGGGAATCGTGGGCGTGATCGGCCCTAACGGTGCCGGCAAGACCACGCTGTTCAGGCTCATCATGGGCATCGAGAAACCGGACACAGGCTCTATAGACATCGGAGAGACCGTGAAGATCTCCTATGTGGACCAGCAGCACAGGAGCATCGATCCGGACAAGACAGTGTTCGAGACCATAGCCGGGAACTCCGAGTGGGTAAGGCTCGGCAACAAGGACATCAACGCCCGCGCCTGGGTGTCGAGGTTCAATTTCAGCGGTTCAGATCAGGAGAAACTCTGCGGAGTCCTTTCCGGAGGCGAGAGGAACAGGCTTCACCTTGCGCTGACCCTCAAGGACGAAGGCAACGTGCTGCTTCTGGACGAGCCGACGAACGATGTGGACGTGAACACGATCCGCGCCCTGGAGGACGGTCTGGAAAACTTCGCCGGATGCGCCGTCGTGATCAGCCACGACCGTTGGTTCCTGGACAGGATCGCCACACACATCCTGGCCTACGAGGGTGACTCCAACGTGGTGTTCTTCGAGGGCAACTACGCCGAGTACGAGGAGAACCGCAAGGCCCGTCTCGGCAACACAGAGCCTAAGAGGTTCAAATACAAGAAATTGATGGAATAGTTTTTGCAGGATTTAGGTGCAGGTGCGCCGCGGTGGCGCACCATTAATGTTGCACTAAAACTATAACTGTTATGGCAAGTGACTCAAAAAAGTACGAATGTCTGCGCTGTGGCTGGATCTATGACCCGGCCGAGGGCGATCCTGACGGTGGCATAAAGCCCGGAACCCCGTTCAAAGACATCCCTAAGGACTGGAAATGCCCGGTCTGCGGAGCCTCGAAATCCGATTTCGCGGAATATTCGGAATAAGAAGCTGTTTTTGAATTGTTTGAAATGTTCTTTGAGGTGAAAAAACCTTCAGACAAACAATTCAAAACAGTTTCTAAGCATTCCGCCGGCCCGAATGAATAAAGAGAAGAGACTGACTTCAAGTCGGCCTCTTTTTTTTATTTTGCCGAAAAAAAGAGCCGGTTCGGATCACTCCCGACCGGCTCCTTCATATTCATCAAGATTATTATTTGTCCCTTACGCAGCGGACCTGAAGGCCTCCTTCCCGCAGGAGAGCAGCAACGCTGACAACGCCGTGGCCGCCAGCAAAGACATAACTTTTCTACTCATCTGTTAGTTCGTTAATATTCAATGGGCGCAAATATAATCATTTTCAGAATAAACCAAATTCCGACACAACTATTGAACAGGGCAACCGCATCAAAAAACCTCCTTCCTTTTGCATACGGCAATGCGGTGAAG
>UQUJ01000096.1 GCA_900544195.1 uncultured Alistipes sp.
GTGCCGGTGGCACATGACTGATGAGAAAAGACATATAGACCGAAAAGACAATCAAGGATTAACAAGTTATTTTTTAAGGATTACTTTAAAAAAGATTTTGTTATGAAAAAGAAATTCAGATGTCTGGTTTGCGGTTATGTTTACGAAGGCGAGAACCCTCCTGCAGAGTGCCCGCAGTGCCACGCTCCTGCGAGCAAGTTCGTTGAGATCAAGGATGAGGGCGGCAAGCCTCAGTGGGCCTGCGAGCACCACATCGGTGACGGCCGTGTAGAGGACAAGGAAGTTGTCCAGGGTCTCAAGGATCATTTCAACGGTGAGTGCACGGAGGTCGGAATGTATCTCGCTATGAGCCGTCAGGCCGAGCGTGAGGGCTATCCGGAGATCGCCGAGGCCTTCAAGAGGTACGCTTTCGAAGAGGCGGAGCACGCATCCAAGTTCGCCGAGCTTCTCGGAGACGTAGTCTGGGACACCAAGACCAACCTTGAGAAGCGTTATCAGGCCGAGGCCGGTGCCTGCGAAGGCAAGCTCGCCATCGCCACAAGAGCCAAGCAGCTCGGCTACGACGCCATCCACGACACCGTTCACGAGATGGCCAAGGACGAGGCTCGCCACGGAGCCGGCTTCTACGGCCTCCTCACCCGCTACTTCGGCAAGTAGCTTTCCTAAGCGGTGGAGGACAATCCACTGACATCAAGCACATTAAAGAATCGTCTTTAGTCGGTTTCGACTAAAGACGATTCTTCATTTCACTCTAACTCAACCAATTACGCAGCACGGCTACATTACAGGTCGTCATCGGTGAGGCCGAAGCGTTCGGCGATGTCATCGGGAATGTCTCCAAGGTCGTTACTGTAGTCGATCCCGCCCCAGGCTTCCTCCATGGCGCGGCGGTCTTTCTTGGTCGGGCGGCCGGCGCCGGGGTCACGGCGGAGGAAGAAGGTCTCGACGGGAGCCTTGAGCTTGTCGATTTCGGATTGAGGGGTGAGGTTCTCCGCATAGTCCGGGACCAGTTTCGCGCCGAGACGGTGATCGGTCAACTGCTTGATTCTGTACGAGTACAACACTGCGCCCTTGCGGATTTCGACCACCTCTCCGACCTTCAGCATTCTGGAAGGCTTGGCGTTGACTCCACCGATCTTGACCTTGCCTCCTTTGCAGGCGTCCGTGGCCTCGGTGCGGGTCTTGAACACCCTGATGGCCCAAAGGACCTTGTCTATTCTTTCTGTGTCTGCCATAACCTAACTGTTCCACTCACGAATATGCGGATCCGGAGTCTCTGCCTCAACAAAGGAACCCGGCTCAACCTCCTGATTCGTGTACGAATCCTTCACAAGACGCTTTTCCACAAGGGCTTCCAGAAGGACAGTCCCACGGGCAGCCGGAATAAGGAAAAAATCATTCAACTCGGACGGGACCAAAATGGAGTGTCCAGATTTCAATGAATATGACTCCACACTCTTGGCGCCTTTATCATCCTCGACAGGAATCTGGACGGTCGCCTCTCCCGAAGCGCAGTAATAGACAGCGAAACTGCCAGGCTGGTCGGAGAATATGTGCAGTCCGTCCTTCAGGTCGAGTTTCGTGACTACAAATTCAGGACACGATGCCAGTTTGTCTCCAGTGACAGGCTCAGGGACAAATTTCCTGAAATCAATCAAGTCAAAGGCTTCCTCTAGCAGCAGTTCCTCTGAATCAAGCGATTCCAGACCCCAGTTATGGAGATTGAAGACAAGCTCGGAACTCTCGGCGATCTCGACGATCCTGAGTCCGGGGCCGGCGGCGAAGACCGTGCCCGGCTTGATCAGATAAGCATCCCCTTTCCGCGGCTTGACAATATTCAAGACCTCTCTTACCGTCCCGTCTTGACATCTGGCATAAAATTCAGCCGGATCGACATCCCGATTGAAGCCAAGAAGCAATTCCGAACCCGGAGTGGTTTCCTGAACGTACCAGAGGGCGGTCTTGCCGAACGAATCGTATCTTTCGGCGGCCACGTCATCCGGGGCGTTCATCTGCAGGGGCTGCCAACCGGTCACATCCATGACCTTCACCATCACAGGGAACTGAAGGCCGTAGAACTCGAAGACATCATCCCCGACCACCCTTTCCAGATAAGTTCCCATCAACTCGCTCAGAGTGTTGCCCCCGAACCAGCCGTTGTCAATCATTGAGTCCTTGAATCCCAGGTCAGCGATCTGATAGCTGACGTGTCCCCAAGGCACATCCGCACCTTCATCCACAAACCTCAACGGGTAAAGTTTCCTATTCTCGTTCTCCATATTCGCATTATCTTTCGCAAGCAGGCAATTGCCGACGGAATAATCCTATCTCACATCAGAAAGTGAATGCCCACCCATATTCATAGAAACAACAATAGAGGCTATTCCACTCCGACCTGTGCCTTGACCTTGGCGACAAAGTCTGCCGGAATAGTCTCATAATCAGCAAAGTCAGCGATAAGCGTCGCTGTGTCAATCTTCTCCAGATATTTCCCCACGTTATGAGGTTCCTCATTTATAAAGCTGGCGCATTGAGACAAGGCGAGGAACGGATCAGGAAGCATCATATAGGCATCGACATATTTCCCGAAGATGAGTTTGGTCTCCGGTGTGATGTCCATCATCCTGTGCATCAAGCCCTTCTTGCCGTTCAGAAGATCGCGGTGCGAGGCGGAATATTCATTGAAAGAACATTCGATGACAAGTTCCTCGGAGGCAAGAGTTTCCGGAAGATAGATGACAGCGGAGAGATCCGCACCCTCATAGCCCCACACAGCATCCTTTCGAGACACTTCCGCATTGTGGGCGGCAAAGCGGGAATATGGCACCTCGGCTCCGTTCACGGTCACTTTCTCCGGCGCGAAGACACCTGCAAGGACAACCTGCACACGGCGTTCCGTGGCGATCCCACGATAACTTCCTTGACGAGGAGCGACCGTGATCCTCACTGAGGAGGCATCCGAAACCTTGCGGACATTCGTGGTGGCATATTCAGTGCTGTAGGCCTGGGTCACGCCATCGTCCTCATAGACAGAAACTGTGCTTTCGCCATCTCCCGGTGCCACAAAGAGTTTCAGAGTGTTGTCCTTCTCCTGAAGTGATTTGATCTTGTCCGAGGCCATCGGAATGACGGCACCGGCCTTGATGTAGTAAGGATTCTCGCTGATGGTATATTCCAAAGTATCCGTCTGACCACCTTTGAATATCGTCCCCGTGGCCACATCGTACCAGTCGCCACCCTCCGGGAACCACATCACACGCTTTGCCAGCCCAGTGACGGAATCGGCCGGCTCGCAGACAACAGTCGCAAGTATATCATTGCCAAAGAGATACTCCTGTTTAAAATCGTAGGCCTGAGGAGTTTCGGGATATTCATAATAAAGCGGGCGGCACATAGAGATGCCGGTGTCGTAGGCCTCACGGGCTGCGCCGTAGATGTACGGCGAGAGGTCGTAGCGGAGTCTGACGGCGGCGCGCATCGCGTCAAAATGATCCGGGAACACCCAGAACCGCTTCTCCATCGTCAGATCCTTCGTTGAATGGGTTTTGAATATAGGGGTGAACACTCCCGACTGGAGCCACCTTGTGTACAGTTCCGGATCGGTCGCTTTGACACCCTTGGGTTGAAGATGGCCTCCGATGTCGTGTCCCCAGTAGCCGTAGCCCACGTTGGAAGCGGTGGCGGTGAAATATGGCAGATAGCCAAGCACCTGCCACGAAGCCAGACAGTCTCCGGAAAAGCCGATCTGGTAGCGGTGGCTGCCGATGCCTCCCCAACGATGGTATATCATCGGGCGGCGGGCATATATTCCCTGATCAGCCGACTGGCGGACCATATCGTTGAAGAAGGTGTAGTTCAGCCAGAATGTGTTGTTAAGTCCTTGCACGTACTTGCTGAACTTCCATTGCTGCCAGTCGAGCCACCAGAAGTCAACTCCCTGACGCTCGAACGGACGGATCACGGAATTGAAATATGCGTTCGCCCAGTTGATGTCATCCATCCTGAACGGTACCGGAGCCTTGCTGCCGTCCGGATTGATGTAACCCTTCGGGCCGTCATATTCATTCGTCCTTGAAAGATAGTCCTTGACAAAGCGGTCGTAAGGCTCCTCGTAAGGTTGGATTCCGGAAGCCGGATGCAGGTTCAGCGTGGTTTTAAGCCCAAGATTATGAAGATCCTGCAGGCAGTTTTCCGGGTTAGGGAAAAGTTTCTTCTGCCAGGTGTAGCCAGTCCAACCGATCCTCTGGCCAAACTCGTCCTTAGGTGCCTTGTACCTCCTCAGCGACCATGTCTCGTGCCAGTCCATGTCGAGAACCATCACGTCGATCGGGATGTCCAGCGAGCGGATCTCCTTTCCAAGCCCCACGAACTCGAAGTCCGAATACTGCCAGAAACGGCACCACCAGTAGCCAAGGGCATATTTCGGCGGCATAGGAATACGACCTCCGATTCTGGTGAAGTCTGAGACGGCGGCCTTGTAGTCGTGACCGTAGGCGAACAGGTAAAGGTCTTGCCTGTCAGTGGAGTCTCGATCCGCGACCCAATGTCTCCAATCCGAGTCAACCGGCACAAACACCTGTCTGTCAGACTCATCCATGACGGCCCAGCCGTCCCGCGAGATGACTCCCTTGTCGTACGGTTCCTTGGTCTTGACACCGTCACAACCGTCCAGCGTCCTCGTCGTTCCGAGCAAATTGCCGCTGTCATCCATCCCCGGATGCCAAGTCACTGTCCTAAAGCCTTTTCTGGCAGCAGGATCCGCCATTCGGAATGTCACATTCAAATTATTCTCATCGAATTTGTCATTTCCCGAATATGTCAGCGTGATGTCCTGAGTTTTGATTGTCAGCTTCTTGCCGGACCTTTTCACTGTGTAAACCGGAACAGGCAGTTTTCTGTTGACCACACCGAGGGTGGCCCTGTCCTCGAACTTTCCGTCCGCGGCCCATTCCATACGCACCAACCGGCTCTCCAGCACAGTGAACCTCGTGTTGCCCGAAACGACAACCGCTTTTGGATCAGCCACCGGATCATCCCCGGCACTCTGTGCCGAAGCTGAAAACACCGTCAAAACGAACAAGGCGCAGACGGCAAGACCTTTCATAATGACACTTCTCATAGTCTGTATGAATATTATGGTGCAAAGATAATCAAAAAAAAGCGGACGCAGACCGGAAGTTTGGCGGTACGGCAGATTCATTCACGAGACGTCAAAAAAATCCGTGTACGTTAACGGAAATATGAGAATATTTCCTAACTTTGCCGTGTACAATGTGTACAGAGCCGGGCGGAAGCGCGGCACAAACAAGTCAAATTATTTACACAAAATAAATTACGCAATATGGCAAGGATTATAACTTTCGGAGAGATAATGCTCAGGCTGGCCACTCCCGGGCATCTGAGATTTTCGCAGACACATGAATTTGAAGCGACTTTTGGCGGTGGAGAAGCCAATGTGGCGGTCTCTCTGGCCAACTATGGAGATGACGCACAGTTTGTGACGGCTCTTCCTGGAAACGATATCGCCAAGACATGCCTCGCTGAGCTTCGCGGATTAGGTGTCGGAGTGGAATTCTGCATCGAGAGCGGGGACAGGATCGGCATCTACTACATCGAGAAAGGGGCGGTGGCCCGGCCAAGCAAAGTGATCTACGACCGCGCGCACTCGTCCATCGCGGAGATCAAGCCGGGAATGATCGACTGGGACAAGGTGTTCGGGAATGCGGATTGGTTCCACTGGACAGGAATAACCCCGGCGATCAGCCAGAGTTGTGCGGATGTCTGCCTTGAGGCGGTCCAGGCGGCGAACAGACACGGCGTTAAAGTCTCCTGTGACCTCAACTACAGAAAGAATCTTTGGAAATATGGCAAGACGGCCTCGGAGATCATGCCCGCCCTCGTGGCCGGATGCGATGTGATCATCGGCAACGAGGAAGATGCGGAGAAGGTCTTCGGGATCAAGCCGGATGGGTTCAATGCGGAAGACGGGGTGATTGAAACAGCGAAATTCCAGTTTGTCGCGAAGTCACTCATGGAGAGATTCCCTAAGGCCTCGAAAGTCGCCATAACACTCCGCGGCTCGATCAACGCCGACCACAACACATGGGGCGCAGTGCTTTACGATGGCAAGACCCTGTTCTCCTCAAGGCGCTACGACATCACCCACATTGTTGACAGGGTCGGCGGAGGCGACTCTTTCGGAGGCGGACTGATCCACGGCCTTCTCAGCTACAATGACGACCAGAAAGCCTTGGACTTCGCCGTGGCCGCCTCCTGTCTCAAGCACACGATCGAAGGAGACTACAACCGCGTGACCGCAAATGAAGTGGAAACTCTTATGAACGGCAACGGCTCAGGCCGTGTCTCACGATAAAATTCATGAATATGGCAAGATACAACAAGGTTCAGGTGATTTCAACCGCCCTTCAGACTGGGCTGATACCTGTTTTCTACAACGCTGACCTCGAGACATCGAAGGCGGTGCTCAAAGCCTGCCACGACGGCGGAATCAGCATGTTCGAGTTCACGAACAGAGGAGACTTCGCGCACGAGACATTTGCGGGGCTTGTAAAATACGCCAACGAGAATCTTCCCGGAATGATTCTCGGCGCTGGTTCCGTGATCGACGCTCCGACAGCGGCGCTTTACATCCAGGCAGGAGCCAACTTCATCGTCGGTCCGCTCTTCAACCCGGAGGTGGCCGATCTTTGCAACCGCCGCCTTGTGCCTTATATTCCCGGATGCGGATCGGTGACGGAAGTAGGCAACGCGCAGGCCGCCGGCTGCGACATCTGCAAAGTGTTCCCCGGAGATGTGCTTGGACCTTCGTTCGTGAAAAGCGTCAAGGCCCCTATGCCATGGACCCAGATTCTGGTCACCGGAGGTGTCAAGCCGGAAGAGGAGAACATCCGTGGATGGTTCAAGGCCGGAGCGTCATGCGTGGGCATGGGCAGCAACCTGTTCCCTAAGGACGTCATCAAAGCCCGTAACTGGGCCGCCATCACCAAACTTTGCAGCGACTCTCTGGCAATTATCGCCGAGGCAAGGCAATAGGGAGGCTAACTCAACTTTCGCTAGTAGGCAATTACTTGCAGTACATTATATTATCCCACGTTCGAAGGTGATTGCCCACCCAAATTAAATTCACGTTACCCCCTCCCTAAA
>UQUJ01000097.1 GCA_900544195.1 uncultured Alistipes sp.
ATGAAGATTTTTCACCTCAAAGAACATTTCAAACAATTCAAAACAGCTTCTTAGGTTCATATTCGCATTTTTTGCAAGCCACGGCCACAGGACAAGGCCTCAGAGGCGTGTGCAGTGCAGAGTTGTGTGGCCTACCCGGCATTTGAAGAGAGGGTCAGCCACGGCAGTATAGGCTACGGTGGCGTGCAAGGCTGAATGGCGTGGCCGTGGCTTGCAAAAAGAGGTACTGGGCATGAAAATAAAAAAGCCCACATCGCTGCGGACTTTTTTAGGTTAGTTAGTAGTGTATTACCTTATTTTGAAAGAAGGTCATTGTCGTTAGAGTGTGATGTATCTCACATTTCCGATGACAAAAATAGTCAAAAAAAACGTTTAAACAAGTCTTTTTCCGGAAAAGTTTTAAACGTTTTACCTGGGTAGTTACCTTTGTCCCTGATTATCAATATCTTCCGATTATTCTTGTCGGGAGTTTTTTTAGAAGCTGTTTTGAATTGTTTGTTTGAAGGTTAAGAGCAAGTTCTTCCCCTGCTGCTCACCTCGGCAACCCGGACAAGTTCGATTGCTCTCGGTTCGGGTGCCGGGTTGAGAGTGAAAAACTTCAGGTCCGACCGCTTCTTCCAAGGAAGACAGCGGTGCTGTCTGACTGAAATGCGGGAAGAAAAATGAAGATTTTTTCACGACCTCTTATCTTTGACGAGATACTAACCGCGCTTTCCGCCGGAGTCCCCAAGCAACTCTGGCCGGAGAAGCTTTGTCCGCTCAAGAGCCTGCTCGTCCTGCCATTCACGGATCAGTTTCGGATTGCCGCTCAGAAGGACCTCCGGCACCTTCCAGCCTTTGTAGTCGGCCGGTCTCGTGTAAACAGGAGGGGAGAGGAGCCCGTCCTGGAAACTGTCACTCAGGGCTGAGGTCTCGTCGGACAACGCTCCCGGGATCAGCCTCACGATCGAGTCCGCCAGCAGGGCCGCCGGAATCTCGCCGCCGCTGACCACATAGTCGCCCACGGAGATCTCGCGGGTCACCAGATGCTCCCTGATCCGGTGGTCTATTCCTTTATAATGGCCGCAGAGGAGGATAAGATTCTCCTTCAGGGAAAGCTCATTGGATATTCTTTGAGTCAGACGCTCCCCGTCCGGGGACATGTAGATGACATCGTCATATTCCCGCTCCGCCTTCAGCTCGTCGATCATTTTCTCCACCGGCTCGATCATCATCACCATCCCCGCGTCGCCGCCGTAGCAGTAGTCATCCACCGTGGCACGCGGGCCGAGGCCATATTTCCGGATGTTGTGGACGTGTATTTCGACCAGACCTTTCTTGATCGCCCGGCCCACGATCGAGTGGCTCAGCGGGCTGTCCAGAAGCTCCGGAACGACTGTAAGAATGTCAATTCGCATAGAATATTGTTTTTCCTTTTTGCAAAAATAGGCTTTTTAATTGTTTTTTTAGGTATATTTGCGGATATGTTGAAACTCTTATAATTAAACTGCTTTATGAGTGAAGGTAATATTCCTGAGGTTAACCAGACCCCAGATGTAGAGGAAGCTCCAAAGGCTCTCAATGAGAATGTAGAAAATCCTGAGGTGCAGGAAGTGGCTGTCGAGGCCGCGGACAATGCCCCGGAAGTCCCACAGGAGGTGGTTGACGCGATTGATGGAGGAGAGGAAGCCGTCGGGGACGAGGAAGGCGGAGTGATTCCGGTCGATCTCGGAAGTCTCACGCTCGCCGAGTTGTCGGACATGTTCGACAAACTTTCCCAGGCCGAAGACAGGATGAAGAGGTACAAGGAGGCTGAGGCCATCAAGTCCGCTTTCTACAAGAAACTCTCGAAGGAGAAGGCCGAGGCCGGCTTTGGAGCGAAGGTTGACGAGCCTTCGTCAAGGGAGGATGTCATAGATGAGGTGACCCCTGCGGCCCAGACCGAGGAAGTGAAGGATAATCCGTTCGAGGCCATGGAGACCGCGTTCAAGGGCGTTTATGCCAACTATAAGAAAGAGCGCGCTGAATATAACCGCCAGCAGGATGCCCAGAGGGAGGAGAACTACGTCCGGAAGCAGGCTGTCATCGAGGACCTTAAGAACCTCGTGGAGAAGCAGGAGGATGTGAACTCCACATTCCCGGCTTTCCGTGAGCTCCAGAACCGCTGGAGGGAGATCGGTCCGGTTCCGGCCACGAAGTTCCGTGACCTGAACGACACATACCAGTTCTATGTGGAGAAGTTCTACGACATGGTGAAGATCAACCGTGACCTTCGCGACCTTGATTTCAAGAAGAATCTTGAGGCCAAGGAAGGCTTCTGCGAGGCCGCGGAGAAACTCTCAGAGAATGAGAATGTCGTCGAGGCTTTCCGCGAGCTTCAGAAGCTTCACGAGCAGTGGAAGGAATTCGGTCCAGTGGCCAAGGAGTACCGTGATTCCATCTGGGATCGCTTCAAGGCCGCCACAGCCGTGATCAACAAGAAATATCAGGCCTACTTCGAGGGACAGAAGGAGAAGCAGCAGGAGAATCTTGCTGAAAAGACCAAGCTCTGCGAGCAGGTGGAGGCCATCGCCGGGAAGGAAGTCAAGTCCTCAAACGAGTGGAACGCCCTTTCGACCGAGATCGAGGAGATCCAGAAGACCTGGAGGACCATCGGTTTCGCCACCAGAAAGGAGAACCAGAAGATCTACGACCGCTTCCGTGCCGCCTGCGACAAGTTCTTCACCCGCAAGAGGGAATATTACACCCGGTTCAAGGACTCCATGAACGAGAATATGGAGAAGAAGCTCTCCCTGATCGAGCAGGCCGAGGCCTTGAAGGACAGCAAGGAGTGGAAGAAGACCACCGAGGCCCTGATCGCCCTGCAGAAGCAGTGGAAGGAGATCGGTGCCGTGCCTCGCAAGAAGTCCGAGCAGCTTTGGAAGCGTTTCCGCGCCGCCTGCGACGAGTTCTTCAACGAGCGCGACAAGAACGCCAAACCGGAGAACGACTTCCACGGCAACCTCAAGGCCAAGAAGGCACTCATCGAGGAGATCAATGAATATGTCCTCTCAGGCGACGCCACTGCTGATCGTGAGGCGGCCCGCGCCTTTGTCGAGAAGTGGCAGGGAATAGGCTTCGTTCCGTTCAAGGAGAAGGATGCCGTCCAGGCAGCCTACACAGAGGCCATGCAGACCAAGTTCCCGGATTTTTCTTTGAGGGCTCCGAGACAGGGTTCCGGCAATGGGGGCAGGAACGGAGGGTTCTCCAGAAAGCCGCTCAGCGAGAAGGATCGTCTTGTTCAGCAATACAACAAGCTCCAGCAGGACATTGACACCTACGAGAACAACATCGGTTTCTTCTCGTCATCGAAGAACTCCGCTCCTCTGATCCAGAAGATGCAGGAGAGGATCGACGCCGCGAAGCAGGAGTTGAAGGATCTTGAGGCTAAGATCCGCAAGGCAGAGGTGAGCGAAGAAGAGAAGTAATCAGGGGATGGACAAGAACACAATCACAGGTATTGTCCTGATAGGCTTGCTCCTGTTCGGCTTTACCTTCTATCAGAACAAGCAGTATCAGAAACAGGCGGCCTATCAGGCACAGTTGGACTCGATAGCGCTTGTCAAGCAGATTCAATCAGATTCGATAGCCGCCGTTGAGGCGGCGCAGAGACTGTCCTCAGACACGGCTTCGGTAGTGCAGGTGGCTGCTCCGGTGAGCATCTACAAGGATTCTCTTCTTGAGGCCGCACATTCAGGCGAGGCACAGATCGTCACTTTGTCCAACGACAAGTTCGAGGTGGCTTTCACCACGAAGGGAGCGCAGCCATATTCGGCAAGACTGAAGGAATATAACGCTTACGGCGGCGGCGAGCTTTACCTCTTCAAGCCGGAGATGAGCCGCTATGATATTCAGATCTATGCCGGCGAGACGATCAACACGGCTGATTTCAACTTTGTGGTCGCCGAGAAGACGGACACATCTCTTGCGATGCGCCTTCCGTTCGCCGGAGGTGGCTACATCGAGCAGAGGTACACGATCGCCGAGGGGGCATATTCAGTGAAGAACTACCTCTCGTTCGTCGGGATGGAGAATGTCATTCCAAAGAATGTTTTCTCTTTCGATGTGGACTATTTCGTGACCATGCCGAGGATGGAGAAGGGATACAAGGGTGAGGTTCAGTACTCTAAGCTCGACTACTATTTCAACGGAGAGAAGAAGCCGGAGGACATCGCCAAAGGACGCAACGCGCAGAAGCGTGTCGATGCCAGGGTGTCTTGGTTCGCTTTCCAGCAACAGTTCTTCTCGGCCATAATGAGGGCTCCGCAGGAGTTCGCGTCGGCTGATTTCGCTCTGAACTATTTCCCGGAGGATGACGAGAGCCATAACCTAATGACGGGTGAGGCTCGTATGAGGATGGATTTCCAGCCTGGGCAGCATGAGACAGTGGTTCCGTTCGAGTTCTACTTCGGCCCTAACCATTTCAGAACCTTGAAGTCATACGACCAGAAGTACGAGAAGATCATTCCTCTGGGAGGTTGGCTCGTGGGTTGGTTCACCCGATTCGTGATCATCCCTCTGTTCGACTTCCTGCACAGGTTCATCTCCAACTTCGGAATCATAATCCTGCTTATGACCATATTCATAAAGATCGTGGTCCTTCCTTTCGCCTACAAGTCGTACTCTTCTTCGGCCAAGATGCAGGCTATAAAACCGGAGATTGACAAACTGAACGAAAAGTATCCTAAGCAGGAGGACGCTCTCAAGAAGCAGCAGGCCCAGATGGATCTCTACAAGAGGGCAGGAATCAGCCCGATGGGTGGCTGTCTGCCGATGCTGCTCCAGTTCCCGATCCTTTGGGCGATGTTCCGCTTTTTCCCGGCATCTATCGAATTGCGCCAGCAGTCTTTCCTATGGGCCGATGACCTGAGTTCGTACGATTCGATCATCGATTTCGGCACGAGGATTCCGCTGATCGGAGACCATCTCTCATTGTTCGCTTTGCTGATGGCGGTGTCAATGTTCTTCTATTCGAAGATCACGACCGCGTCCCAGCCAGGCGCCAACGACCCGCAGATGGCTTCGATGCGCTTTATGAGCGTGTGGATGATGCCGATTATGATGTTCTTCATCTGTAACAGCCTCTCAGCCGGTTTGAGTTACTACTACCTTCTTTCCAACCTCATCACAATGCTTGAGACCTGGGTGATCAGAAAGTGGTTCGTGAATCCGGACGAGATTCTTGCCAAACTGAAGGCCACCGAGGGCAAGAAGATGCCTAAGAGCAAGTGGCAGCAGCGTCTTGAGGAGGCTCAGAGGATGCAGGCACAGATGCAGAGGGAGCAGCAGAAAGGCCGCCGCTAAGCCAGGCTAAATGAATATTTTGAATTTGTTTAGGTTTTGTTGTCTGAATTTTAGGAGTATTCTCTTTTATTTGACACTTTTAACAGGATTCCTGATTTAGGAGGGAGGGACGTAAACAATATTCAAATAATAAAGACTTTTTTGATTCCAGTAAATCCTTTACGGAATGATAGAAGAGAATCTTAATAATATCAAAAAGGAACTGCCATCGGGGGTTAAACTGGTGGCAGTTTCCAAATTCCATCCGTTCCCGGACATTCTGACCGCCTATCAGGCCGGCCAGCGTTGTTTCGGAGAGAACCGTCCTCAGGAGTTCGCCGCCAAAGCCCTACAGCTCCCGCAGGACATCGAATGGCATTTCATCGGCCATCTTCAGACCAACAAACTGAAGTTGGTTCTTCCGTACGCCTACTTGGTCGAGTCCGTGGACTCCCGCCACCTGCTGGACCTGATCGACAACTGGGCCTCGGTCAATTCCCGAACCGTCAATGTCCTGCTGGAACTTCACCTCGGCGCCGAACTCACCAAAGGCGGCTTCACCGAGCAGGAAATCGAATCCATCCTTGATGAATATGCTGGCGGCCGTTCCTATCAGCACGTCCGCATCCACGGCCTGATGGGCATGGCCACCCACACCGATGACGACACTGTCGTAGAGTCAGATTTCGCCCGCATCCAGTCCTTCAAGCAACGTCTGGACACCCGTTATCCCCAGCTGACCGACTTCACCGAGCTCTCCATCGGAATGTCCCACGACTGGCCCCTAGCCATCCGCCACGGCGCCACCATCGTCCGCATCGGCACCTCCATCTTCGGCCCTCGACAGTATTGATCCCTCAGTCCTTTCCTCCTCAGTCCTTTCCTCCTCAGTCCTTTCCTCCTCAGTCCTCCTTCTCCCTTTCCAGCTTTTTTTCCTTCGCCTTTTCCTCCGCACGCCGGTCTCATCTGCCGCGTGTTGGCTTCGGTGTGGCTTCATCTTGTGTATAAATCCTTCTTTCCATACATTTCGTACACCAGTACCCATTGTGGTGTACCAACCGTGTCCTCCACCCCGTTCCGTACCGCAGAAGCCCCTCCCGTGTACCAACCGTGTCCTCCACCCCGTTCCGTACCGCAGAAGCCCTCCCGTGTACCAACCGTGCCCCTCACCCCGTTCCGTACCTCAGAAGCCCATC
>UQUJ01000098.1 GCA_900544195.1 uncultured Alistipes sp.
ATTTCACTGTACTCTTTCTCCCCGTACAGTGACAACTTTTTTCAGTTCAAGTCATCTTTGTACTCCGGAGAAACTTATGGCCGGAGAAAATGGTTGCCATACGATCTTTGTCCGGAGAAAGTGGGCTTTCACCGGACAAAGCGATGTCTGAAAGTGGGAGGCTTACAGGCTGTGCCTAAGGGTTGTACCATTGGTAAGCATAACCGCCGGCTTCTGGTTTGCCATCAAGAGCAACGTCAGCCCTATGCCAGACGGGCGGTGGCGTAGGCGATGCGGGAGAGGGTCTCGGGCTTGCCGATGCGGACGATTATGTCGGCGATGCCCAGACCGCTGGCGGCACCGGCGAGGGCCAGACGGGTGGCGTTCATCACTTTGCCCATCGGCCATTCGTTGCCGCGGATGAAGTCCTCAAGTGCTGTCTCGAAAGCCGGGACAGACCATTCACCGGCATATTCATTGACAAAGGAAGCGACCTTGGCGACATATTCGGCTACCTCGGGCTTCCAGAATTTGTCAACGTCCTTGGCAAGGAACGGCGCGGTGGCGGCATCGTCATAGACTTTCGCGCGAGGGTCGGCCTGACGGCGAGGGTCATTGCTCTGCGGCTCGACGGCTGCCCCGGCCTTGACACCGTACTTCTCAAAGTCCTCCGGCGCGATGAAGAGGTAAGAGGCGATCGTCCAGAAATCCTTCACGAACGTGGCTCTCTCCTTGGTGAAGGAGATTACGTTCTGAACGTAACCTTTCGTGAATATGTGCTTGTCCAGATCGGCCCCCAATTCGTTGACCTCGCCACCGGCTGCCTTGGCACAACCAGGACTCACGACAATCTTCATTCCGTGTTCCTCAAGAATCGGGACAAACAACTCCGTCAACTCCTCATCGGATTTCAGACGGAGATACTCCTTGTTGTACCAACGGGCCTTCTCCGGATTGAAGCGGGCGCCGGACTTGACGATGCGGTCAAGCGAGAATGCCTTGATCAGCTCATCCATCGTGAACATCTCCCTGTCATCGCCGGGATTCCAGCCAAGGAACGCGAGCAGGTTCACGAAGGCCTCCGGGAAGTAGCCGTCCTCACGGTAGCCTCTGGAGACCTCTCCCTGGGCGTTCACCCACTTGAGCGGGAACACAGGGAAACCGAGCTTGTCGCCGTCACGCTTGCTGAGCTTGCCCTTTCCGTCCGGCTTCAGCAGCAGGGACAGGTGGGCGAAACGAGGCATCGTGTCCTCCCAGCCGAAAGCCTTGTAAAGCATGTAGTGGAGCGGCAGGGACGGGAGCCATTCCTCTCCTCGGATGACCTCGGTGATCTCCATCAGGTGATCGTCCACGATGTTGGCGAGATGGTAGGTAGGCAGTTCGTCTGCCCTCTTCCAAAGCACCTTGTCGTCGAGAGTGTCGGTGTTCACCTCGATGTGGCCTCGGATCAGGTCATCCATCTTGACAACCGTGTCGGTCGGCATCCTGAAGCGGACAGTCCAGTCGGAAGTCTCCTCCAAAAGCCTCCTTACCTCTTCCTCAGGAAGGGTCAGCGAGTTGCGCATCCTCATCCTTGTCACCTGGTTGTAGATGAAGGTCTGGCCGGAGGCCTCTGCCTCGGCGCGGGCCTTCTCCAGAGCCTCGGATGAGTCGAAGGCATAGTAGGCGTAGCCGGCCTCGATCAACTGCTCGGCGTACTTGCGGTAGATTCCGCGCCTCTGGCTCTGACGGTAAGGAGCGTGAGGATGACGCTCGGAAGCTGTCTCGACCACCTTGCCGTCAGTGTCCACGCCTTCGTCCGGAATGATGCCGCACCAGTTAAGAGCCTCGATGATATATTCCTCGGCCCCGGGAACGAACCTGTGGGAGTCGGTGTCCTCGATCCTGATGATGAAATCTCCTCCGCGCTGCTTGGCGTAGAGGTAGTTATAAAGAGCCGTGCGGACTCCGCCCATGTGCAGCGGGCCGGTCGGCGACGGCGCGAATCTTACTCTTGTCTTTCTGGTCATGTTCTGAATTGTTTTTGTGCCTCATCCTAAAAGCCCGGCACACATTACCGGCATAAGGCGAAAGATAAAAAGGCTGGCCAGCAATCAAACGTGGTCAGCCTTCGACATATTCCTAAAATTAAAGCCTTGAAGCAATGACGCGGCGCAAATCCTTGTCCGTCTTGATGACATCCGGGCTGAGGTTTCCGTCCACGATAAGGTAGGCGACCGGCAGGCCACGGCTGATGTTGTACAGAACCGCAGCCATAGAGGCGGCTCCCAAACCATCGCAGACGTTGATCCACGGCAGGTTCTGGCTCTTCACGGCACTCGCCCACGCACCCTTGTCGGTGTCAAGGGACACTGAATATATTTCCAGACCCTTAGGGTGATATTCCTTGTAAAGTGGCATCAGCACATCCTGGTTGAACATCTTCTGGGCGGCGTCGGCGGCCTGCCAGAAATAGACAAGCACAGCCTTGGAATCCACCTCGCTGAGCGTGACTTTCGTGCCGTCAACCCCAGGGAGATTCAAATCCGGATACGACGACTCTTTGGTGTCCTTGATTCTTTGACTGAGATTGAATATGTTGAATCTCCTCTCAGCCTCTTTCTTCAAATTCCCGACGTACTTCGATTCCGGATACACCGTCATCAGCGAGTCGTGAACATTCTGGAACAGAATGGCGTCGGTAGCCTGGCTGAACACCGGGAAACCATCGTTGATCTTCTGGTACAAGACGGGGATCGCCGTCAGGGACTTCGAGTTCTCCATGATGTACCTGGTGCGGCTGCGGTAGTAGTCGATGTAATCCTTCGAGGCAGCCGCATTGTCGCCTGCAGCGGCGTCAGCCGTGAACCTGTCCATGAATGCGGCGAAATCCTCCTCGACCTGACGCAGCTTCCCGCTTTCCTCGGAACCCTCTACGGAATATTTTCCGAGAGTGTCGGAAACGACTTTCACCTTGTCGCCTTTCTGCAGAAGCAGCGACGCGATCTTGGTGTCCCCTTTGAAGAGATAGACGAACTGCGGCTGCCCCTTAGGAACATCAATCTTGCAGGAATATGCTCCCGAAGCGTCCGTCTTGAGGGTGTCCAGAGCCACAAGTGTGTTGCCGGACAATTGTTTCACAATCACTTGGGCATCAGGCGCACCGGCAAGCGTACCCTTGACCTGAACCTTGTCCGAGCACGAAGAGGCGGCGACCAGAACGGCAGCCGCGAGAAACAGGTTTCTACAATTTTTCATATTCTTTGAATATAGCTTCGGCTATCGCCTTGTTTTCCTCCGGAGAGATCTCCAGACGTTTTTTCTTGATGTCCATGTCGGCCTCGGTCTGGAGCGGCACCAAATGGATGTGGGTGTGAGGCACTTCCATTCCGAGCACGCAGACACCGACACGCTGGCAAGGCACGGCTGCCTTGATGGCGATCGCCACCTTTCGGGCGAACGCCCACAATCCTTCGTAGGTCTTCTCGTCCAAATGGAAGATGTAGTCATCCTCGACGTTCTTCGGGATGACAAGAGTATGCCCTTTCGCAAGAGGGCTTATGTCCAGAAAGGCGTAGAACTCATCGTTCTCGGCCACCTTGAACGAAGGAATCTCCCCTTTTGCGATTTTCGTGAATATCGTAGCCATCGTCTTAGAGTGTGATGTCGAGGATTTTGAACTTGATTATGCCGGACGGCACCTTGGCGTCCACAATCTCTCCTTTCGAGTGACCGATCAGAGCCTTGGCGATAGGAGTGGTCGAAGCGAGCTTGCCGTGGGCGAAATCGGCCTCTGTCTCGCCGACGATGGTGAACTCCATCACCTGTTTGGCGGCGATGTTCTCCACTTTTACCTTGTTCATTATCTGCACCTTGTCCGTGCCGATCTTGGACTCGTCGATGACCTTGGCGTTGGCCACAAGATCCTTGAGCTTCGCGATCTTCACCTCCAGCAGCCCCTGAGCGTCACGCGCCGCGTCATATTCAGCATTCTCGGAGAGGTCTCCCTTTTCCCTTGCCTCCGCGATGGCCGCGGAGATGACAGGACGCTGCGCCAACGCGTCGGCGAGATCCTTCTTCAACTTGTCCAACCCTTCCTGGGTCATATAATGAATTTCAGCCATAATGAAACCAGTTATTATTTTTACTTTGTCTTCATCAAAGAAAACGGACCGCCCGGCCCGGCTCTTCGTCACAGGCCACGCAACAATCTGTTTTCCAATGCTCTTTCCTGTCCACAAGCGGGCAATCACGTGCAGACAAACAATTTACTAAAATAAACAAGCGGCCATTGCCCTCCGCCCTCCCCTTTCGGGGCCATAACATTAAAACGGAGTTCCGCCCTTTTCCGGCGGAACCCTTCCCGTTTCTGCAAATATAGTAAATTTTCTTTCAAATAGCGAATATCCTGTCAATCCTCAAAAACGGATCGGGATCATCCCGCATGGCTCACCAAGACACAATCTATGACGCGAGTTGAGCCACTTCTCGTTCTGTCTGTGCGCAGAAGCGTACTTCCAGCTCACGGAGCACACAATGTCAAACACATTATAAGACCACACCACCCAAGCCAGTGTCTGTGACCTTGTCAACCGTTCTCCGTGCGCCGAACCACATCTTTTACTCACGCGCTAGACAAAGCTGAACACCACGTGCGCAAATGGACTGCGTCCACGCGCGAAAGCCCCCAAAAGGCAAGTTATAATACACTGCATAACCGACTTTAGCGTTGATTCAAGTCGAATACGATATCAATAGAGAAAGCCGAACATCCAAAGCGGGATTCGCGCGCCAGAGCCGATTTCGGTGTCATCAACCGCAAGGTAGCTGTCCGGTTCGTCTTTGATTTGGTCGAAAGTCTTGCCAGCCCCTCCAATCTCGAAAAGGTATTTTCCACAGGCGAAGAAATCCCCTTTCTTCGGATATTGAAGTGGATACCGGGCTCCGACCTGATTCGCAAAGAAAGTCTCACGAATCGTTCCGATGTCACAGGAACCGCCCAAGGCCTGCATTATGTTGCTGTTGCCAATGTAAATCTTGTCCGGATTGACCAGTTTCTTGTAACTTTTCAGTTCAGTCGTCAGCAGATTCAACACTCCTGCCCTATCCAAAGCGTAAAGTATCTTCAGGCAGGAATCCCGTGTGGTTCCCAAAGCCTGACAGAGTTTGCTGATGTTCGGAATGAACGGAATCTTCTCGGCAATGATCATCAGCAACTTTTTTGACTTCTGCACGGTCTCGAATGTCACGTCCTCCACGGCCGGCAGGTCACTTTCTATAGTTTGTGCGACTGTTTCCGCAAGTCTGATATGGAAGTCTGCCCCGGATTCCTTGAAATATGGATACATCCCTCTTGACAGATAGTCAGAAAAGAATTTGAGAGGCTTGCACTGTGCCACCATCTCCATAGCAATCTTCACGTGCCTTTGCAGCAGTTCCTCCAACGTATATGCCGGGAAAGAAGCAACCCTCTCATATTCAAGATATTCCCTAAATGACATATTGTGCAGTCCGTACAATGTCTGTCTTCTTGAAAGATCCACTTTTGAGTTGTCAATCCGCAGCATTGACGAGCCGGTGTAAACGATGTTGAGATTCGGATAATTGTCATACAGATTCTTGAGGACAGCCGTCCACTGCGAACATTTATGAATCTCGTCCAGAAACAGATGGTACACTCCCATGGAATACAAATAGTCGGCAAGGTCGAAAATCGAGTGTGTGGTGAACCACATATTATCCATAGATACATAGAGAGCATCATCAGGATTGTCAAAGGTTTCAAGAATATGCTGAAGAATCAGGGTCGTTTTACCCACGCCCTTCTCACCCTTGATTCCCAACATACGCACATCCCAGTTAATCTGGCCGTAAAGGTACCTTTTAAAATCCAAAGTTGTTTCCGCAAGTTTCCTATGGTAAACCGTCCGCAACGGCTGAATGTCATTCTCGTTCATAGTCTTTCTTTCTTACACACCTACATAGGCAAAAATAAGAATTCACTTTTGAAAAAGCAACTTTTATAGAATTTTTAACTTATGGAAAATCTAAAATCTCCGTAAAATCCACTTTTGTATAAGCGGTTTGGGGACTTGTACCCTTCAGAGTGTGTTCGTTCTGGACGAACATGAATAAATCCCGCCAGCGGCGGGGCTGGCGGGAAGGGAGTCATATTGATTCTATTGCGTCATGCCCGCGGGGGCA
>UQUJ01000099.1 GCA_900544195.1 uncultured Alistipes sp.
GAAACTGAAGTTTTTCACTCTCAAACCTTCAAACAAACAATTCAAAACAACTTCTAAAAAGCTATTATAAAGTATTCCCAAAAAGTAGTAAGTAATGAAAGAAAGTCGGATAGTTAATATAATAAGTATACTTGTACTTATTTCGGTATTCTCGTTAAACACGGAAGCACAAGATTATTATTCAAGCAAAGAATATGTTGAATATAATAATGTAAGGTATCGCGTAACACATTACCCAGGGAGTGTGTATGTTGGAAATACCGCCAACCATATGAGGGAGGTCCCTCGCCATAAGGTTGGCTCAGATCCAACCGTATATTATACCTATGCTTCTGGAATGGGGCATATGGCGACATCAGATGCGGTCCAATTTAAGAAGATAGTAAGGGACGTTTTTAGCGATGATGAAATTAACACTTATGCAAAAAGTCAAGGGAGTGTTTTCTTGACTTATGTGGTTGATCCGGATAGTGGAAAAGTACTTGAGGTTAGCTTCAGGATTGGAATTAATAATGGTGATAAAACGTTGCTTGCGATACCTATAGAAAAATTCTACAAGCTTGAGGTCTTGATAAAGCAACGCTTGGTTTGTCACATTTCTGAAGCGTTAAAGGCTGAAAAACAATCCTATGCCCTTTCTGGGGATACGCTGTTTTAGCGATGGCCGGCGTCATCGATCATCGGTTGATGGGCTATTGCTATAAGATTGACAGACGGTTTCAATAAGAAAATTGATGTCATTTGCTCTTGAGACCTTGCCGGATGACATCCAGAATCTCGTCGCCGTACCTGTCGCACTTGGACTTGCCGAAGCCTTTGACGGTGAGGAGTTCCTCTTTGGTCGTGGGGGCGAGGTCGGCTATGGCCAGGAGGGTTTTCTGGTGGAGGATGATGTAGGCGGGGACGTTGTCTTGCCGGTATTTTTCCCGCCGCCAGTCGATCAGTGCCTGTACCAGTTCCGGATGGGTGCTGCCGGTGTAGGTGTCTGATTCCTGCGACTGTCTGTCTGATGGTTTTTGAGTCTGTGTCGTGGCTGACGGTTCGACAGTCTCACCGTCCGCACACGGTCGCTTATCCTGCCGAGCTGTTCCTTCCGGTCGCTGAACCTGCCGAGGCGATGTCTCAGATGCAGAAGACTTCACTTGCGGAGAAATAAGTGACCTGACCAACGCCTTCAACGACCTTTCGTCCGACAACTCGTTGTCCGTCTTTAATTTGTGATACGATTTCGTGCTGAATCCTTCCGACAAGACAGTCTCAAAAAGCGTCAGACGGAATCTCAATTCACCAAGAAACTCCTCGGCCGCCGCCTTGAAAGCCTTCTTGACCTCCTTGTCATCTATTTCGACGAGCGTCAGCGGAGCGGCGAACGATGCCAAAGGCCTCAACTCTTTCCGGAAATATTCACAAGCCTTGGTGACGCGCTCCCGCAGGAGAGGGAAGTCGTCCGGCGCGCCGCTGTGGATGGACGCGGCGATGTAGCGGATCTGCTTCTGGAACTTCTGGGCCGTGTCGCTGAGCGAACGGATTCCGGCGAAAGTCTTTTGGTTATCTTTGCCGGAGTCCTGTTGAGGTGCTGTCTCACCAACCGGTTCCGATATTCCAGCACCGACCGTGTTGAACCTGCACGCCTGATCCGGATAGAGATTCGACAGGTTGACCTGATATATTCGGTTAACCCTGTTGTAGAGGTAGCGAAGCCGCTGAAGGTCAAAGGCATCGCAAAGGGTTGAGGTGAAATATTCATTGGACATCGACGGCAGCTTCAGGCGCACCTCATCCGCCGGCTCGCGGCTGCTTTCGAACGCCGTGACCTCCTCGCTGGTGAACGTGCAGCGCCGGGTGATCGGGGTGGTCAGGACGATACCTTCGAGGGTGCGGCAGCGGGAAAGGGCCACATAGACCTGGCCGAACGAGAACGCCGCTCCAGCGTCGATGATGACATGGTCGAACGTCAGTCCCTGGCTCTTATGGATCGTCACTGCCCAGGCCGGACGCAGAGGAACCTGCTCGAAAGTGCCGTCCACAATCCCCTCAATCTCACCGGTTTCCTCATTCAGTCCATAGCGGATGTTCTCCCATTTCTCGGTCGTGACTTCGATTCTGTCACCGCTTTCGTCCTTTACGATCAGTTGCGGCTTGACCTTCTCGACAGTCGCGATCTTTCCGTTGTAGTAGCGCGCCTCGCCGGAAGTGTCGTTGCGCACGAACATCACCTGCGCCCCGACCCTCAGACGAAGCTGAGTCTCAGCAGGATAGGCGTTTTCCGGAAATATTCCTTCGACTTGTGCCTCGAAAGTCGCCTCGTCGGTCTCCAAGGCGTTCATCTTTGCCTCGTTGACCGAATCTGCCTGCGCGTTGTGGGTCGTGAGACGGATCCAGCGCTCGTCCTCCGGCGGTACGAAACCAGGGTCCAACCTCTTGTTCAGCTCGCTCAGAGCCCATTCACTCGGCCTTCCCGACCTCACCTCATTCAAAATGTCAAGGAATATCCTGTCGCTCTGCCTGTGGACCTTCTCCAACGGGATCGTTACGTATGGCAGCCGCTGCAACACCTTGGAATTGAAGAAGAAAGGCGATGAATATACCTGCTCCATAAACGGCCTCTCCGACTCCCGCACGACTGGCGGAAGCTGCTGAATATCCCCGATCATCAACAGTTGCACCCCTCCGAACGGCCGGTCGTTGCGCCGATAGCGCTTCAAGATGTCATCGATCGCGTCCAGAATGTCGGCTCTCACCATCGAGATCTCATCGATGATCAGAAGGTCAAGAGTCCGCAGGATCTTCACCCTTTCCTTGCGCAGGGAACGCATCCGCTCCGGCATCTGATATTCGGTAACAAGCTCTTTTACGTCAGGTAGATACGGACAAAGCGGCAGCTGGAAGAACGAATGTATGGTCACTCCGCCGGCGTTGATCGCCGCGACTCCGGTAGGGGCCACGACCGCGAACCGCTTGGATGTCTTCCTCACGATTTCCTTAAGGAACGTTGTCTTTCCCGTGCCGGCCTTGCCGGTCAGGAACACGGAGACACCGGTCTCTTCCACATATCTCTCCGCCAATGTGAATCTCTCGTCCTTTTCGATCATAGCACCTGTTGTTTCTGTTGTTTGTCAATGGTTGCCGGTTGAGTTCAATGAAATCATAAACTTTGGGCTTATGCCCAATAACAGCCGCGTCATCGCTACTTTGCCACCGCTTGCAAATCCAAAGAGGATGCTTATCCTTTCTGAATGGTGTCTTCCAAGACATAAAGCCCGCTGCGAGTCGGCTCGGGCTTTCGTTCCGTTAAAGTTAGCATTAAAAGTTCTTACGGCAAAATCGGATTTGTATTGCGGATCTGCGAACCGAGAAATTCCGTGGCAGGCAATTCGCTGATTATTAATGTTTTGAAGCAGTGTTCTACTCTTGTTTTCTGTAGAGGATGTTTTATTCAATTACTTGGTTTACAGTCTTTTAACTGCCACGCCTGAAACTTCTGTTTTCTCAAGAAAAATCGTTATGTTTGTTGTCATGAACTTTGACGCGGTGAACTTCGCCGCAAATCCAAGGTTTGTCATGGAAATGCCGAACAAGAATATTCATAAAAAAGGATTCTTTCCTGAGCCGCCGGGGGGTCGCGACCTTTCGAAGGAACGCATCCTGCTGCATTGCTGCTGCGCTCCCTGTTCGACCGCCATCATCGAATGGATGGTCGGTGAGGGGCTGCGTCCCGGAATATTCTTCAGCAACTCCAACATCGTCCCTATCCGGGAATATTCCATCCGCCGCGATGAGTTGATCCGATATGCCGCCGCACACGGCCTCGAAATGATTGATGATGAATATGATCACTCGGCTTGGCTGGCCTTTGTCCGTCAGTTGGAGACAAGTCCGGCCGCTGAGCCAGTGGTTCGACAGATCTCACCAACCATCGAAGCGGCCACTTCCGATGGCGCACCGTCCTTTCGGCAGGCTCAGGGACCGGTCATCCGCATCGCCGAGATGCCGGAGCGCGGCCCCCGCTGCCTTGAATGTTTCAAGTTCCGTCTTATGCGGGCCGCCCGCTATGCGGCCACTCACGGCTACACTCTGCTGACCACAACCTTGGCATCTTCCAGGTGGAAAGATTTGAATCAGGTCGATGCTGCGGGCCGTTGGGCTTGCGAAACGATAAATTCGTCGCTGGTCGCGCCAGGCAACGATCTGATGCCAAAGCCTTGCCCTGACGCCGTTTCCGATAATGATCAGGCAAGCGCTGGTCGATGCCAAACATCCAGTGTTCTTTGGTGGAATCAGAATTGGCGCCGAGGAGGACTTCAGGAACGCCGGAATGCTCTAATCAAGGAGTGGGACATGTACAACCAGACATTTTGCGGATGTGAGTTTTCTCAAAGGCATTGAGCAAGGGACTTTTGCGGACAGGCAAACATGCCGCTTTTAAGGAGGAAGCGAGTGGCTGCGGCGCAGGGCTGAAATGAACATATTATATTAAGTAACGCAAGTTTCGCATTTGCGAAACACCACTCCTCTTCTCTTCACTGCTTGCAATGAAAGCAACTCCCTCCCCCCGAGGGGAGACTGTCTTAAAAGTATAATTACCATCTCCGAGGATTGAAAATTCGTTGTCGCCCCTGCATAGGGGTACAGACTTTTCTACTCTCGCCGAGACTTTTAAGACAGTCTGGGGGAGGGATTTAGGGAGGGGGTAACGTGACCGAACCATCTTCGCGACCACATCTGTGCGTGAGACAGCCTTTCTGGCTCACGGGCTATTTCTTGTACAGGGCGAAGAGGGCGGAACCGGAGCCGGACATCGAGGCGTAGACCGCGCAGGAGTCGTAGAGGGACTGCTTGATGGCCGCCAATTCCGGATGCGACTTGAAGACAGTGGCCTCGAAATCGTTGACCAGATTGTCTTTCCACTCGGCTACAGGCATCGCCAGCACGTCCTTCAGATCCGTCATCCCGGTTGGTTCGACAGGCTCACCAATCTTGTTTTGACAATGCCCACCGACCATCAACATTCCTGTCGAGTTGACTGGTTGACCGCCGATTCTGCGGTTCTCATGACATTCCGAAGCGCAGGAATCCTCCGGCAAGCATTTCTGTTCGCCGAGCCTGTCGGAGCGCCCTGACGGCAAACCCTCCCGGGGGACAATCCCCCTGTAGGCCTCGGCGGTGGAGACCGCAACTCCTTCAGGAACCAGCACCTTGATTTCGTATTCTGAAAGGTTAATGTCATAAGGCTCAAGCACTTCACCTCTTCCTGAACCAATCATCGGACGGTTGAAAATGAAGAAGGCACAGTCGCTGCCAAGTTTGGAGGCATATTCAGAAAGCCTTTGATCATCAAGCCCAAGCCCGCAAAGTTCGTTCAGGGCCTTGAGGGTGAAAGCCGCATCCGCTGACCCACCACCAAGCCCGGCGCCAACAGGAGCCTCCTTTTCAAGGAATATCTTGACAGGCGGCAGGTCAAAATCTTGTGCCAGAATATTGTACGCCTTCGCGCACAGATCCTTGAGCGGATCCCAGTCCACACCTTCCTCCCGCGCGATCGTGATCATCAGCTTCCCGTCCTCGGATATTCCTTGGACTAATCTGCCATCGTACGAAGCGGCTACATTTCCTGGGAGATCCGCTCCTTTTTCTTCATCTTTGGCTGATTCGCTGAGCTCGGTTGGTTCGACAGGTCCACTTACCAATGCTTCTTGCCAATCGCTAAGCTTGTCGGTCGCTGGGCTTGTCGAAGCGTCGAAGTGTCCGGCCGGGGCACCATACTTTGCAAACAACGCCGCCGAGGTGCGGCTGTAGTCATCACCCGTGATGATCTCAAGAGTGTCCCCGAAATCATAGCACGGCACAAACAACGTCTCGATGTCGTGAAACCCATCTGCACGCTTACGCAGGACACTCAGTCCCAAATTCAGTTTGACATTCGTCTTGACAATCATCCTTATCTCTGTTTTTTGTTCGTTGCCCAAACAATCTTGTTTCGCCATGATGCGTGATGTCAGCCCTCTCCGACAAGCAGGAGACTTCGGCGGCTGCACCAAAACCTGCGCCATGATGCGTGATGTCAGCCCTCTCCGACAAGCAGGAGACTTCGGCGGCTGCACCAAAACCTGCGC
>UQUJ01000100.1 GCA_900544195.1 uncultured Alistipes sp.
GGACTATCTTCTGGAACTGCTTAGGGGCGCTAGAATTTGATGCGGTTGCCCTGACATTTTATTGCACTTAATTGTGCAGATAGGGAACTGACCTCCGAGCCCAATTTAGCCGACCACAGCATAGTCATAAAGACGTTAACCACTATAGCAATGCCGCAGGATTCCATAATATGCCACCAAATGCCTTCAAACGACATTCACATAGACAAAAAAACAGGTGCCAGAACGAATAAATCGTACTGACACCTGCTTGATTTACTAATATTCAATAACTTAGCTTTTAATACTCCTCCTCGTTAAAGAAAAAGTCCTCCTTGGTCGGGTAGTCGGGCCAGATGTCTTCTATGGATTCGTAGACTTCGCCGTCGTCCTCAAGTTCGGTAAGGTTCTCGATGACCTCCTCAGGGGCACCGGAGCGGTTGGCGTAATCGATAAGTTCTTCCTTTGATGCTGGCCATGGAGCGTCGTCCAGGCTACTGGCAAGTTCAAGTGTCCAATACATATTCTCGAACAATTAAATTGTTAATAATCTTCAATATAAATCAAAATGTCGCAAAAAGCGGCTCTATTTGCCCCAAAGATATGCAAAAAATCATAACAATAAGTATTTTTTGCCTAATTTTGTAGGCTTGGAAGTTGTCTCAACAACCGTACCAAAAGAAGAGCTTAGGAATATGTCATACGAGAAAAAGGAAATATACGAGGAAAAGACAACCGCGGAAATCGCTGTCCACGTCAAGGAAATCCTCCGTCTGTTAGGTGAGGATCCTGACAGAGAGGGGCTTGTGAAGACCCCGGAGAGGGTCGCGAAGGCGCTTCAGTTCCTCACACAGGGATATTCACAGGACGGGGCGAAGATCATCCAGTCCGCCATATTCGATGAGGAGTACCGCCAGATGGTTCTGGTGAAAGACATTGAGCTTTACTCCACCTGCGAGCATCACATGATGCCGTTTCTGGGGAAGTGCCACGTGGCGTACATTCCCAACGGCAAGATCACGGGGCTGAGCAAGATAGCCCGCGTCGTGGAGACTTTCGCGCGCAGGCTTCAGGTGCAGGAGAGGCTGACGGTCCAGATCAGGGACTGCATCGACAACGCGCTGCATCCTCTTGGGGTGGCTGTGGTCATCGAGGCGATGCACACCTGCATGTCCATCCGCGGCGTGCAGAAGGCGAATGCCATCACCACCACATCGGCGTTCTCCGGAGTCTTCCTCAGCTCGGCGCGGACAAGGAACGAATTCCTGAACCTGATCAGGTAAACCACGGAATTACCTATCAATGAATATGATGGCTCAACAAATAGAGCGGTTCGGGAATATGATGGTCCAGGTAATATGACGATAACGAACTAAAAAACATAACGATATGTCAAACAAGATAATACTGACAGGCGACCGTCCGACCGGACGCCTCCACATTGGCCACTACGTCGGCTCCCTGAGGAACAGGGTGGCCATCCAGAATGCCGGCGACTACAAGAAGATGTTCGTCTTCATCGCTGACGCGCAGGCGCTTACGGACAATTTCGACAACCCGGAGAAGGTTCGTCAGAACATCATCGAGGTGGCGCTGGACTACCTGTCTATCGGCCTCGACCCTGACAAAGTGACAATATTCATCCAGAGCATGATTCCGGAGCTCACCGAACTGACATTCTACTACATGAACCTTGTCACGGTGGCGCGGCTCCAGCGCAATCCGACCGTCAAGGCGGAAATCCAGATGCGTGGCTTCAGCCAGGACGGCGAGGAGCAGGCGTTCGGAAGCGGGCTTCCGGTTGGCTTCTTCTGCTACCCTATCTCACAGGCGGCGGACATCACAGCCTTCAAGGCTACCGATGTGCCTGTGGGTGAGGACCAGAAGCCTATGCTTGAGCAGGCGGTCGAGATCGTGCGCAGCTTCAACCGCATCTATGGCGAGACTCTCGTGGAACCGAAGGCTGTCCTGCCGGGCAACGCGGCATGTCTCCGTCTCCCGGGAACCGACGGCAAGGCGAAGATGAGCAAGTCGCTGGGCAACTGCATCTACCTCTCGGAGACCGCCGAGGAAATGCACAAGAAAGTGATGTCGATGTACACGGACCCTCAGCACATCAATGTCAGCGACCCTGGCCACGTGGAGGGCAACACCGTCTTCACCTACCTCGACGCATTCTGCCGCGACGAGCATTTCGGACTCTATCTTCCCGAATATGCCAACCTCGACGAGTTGAAGGATCACTACAGAAGAGGCGGACTCGGTGACGTGAAAGTCAAGAAGTTCCTTGAAAAGATCCTCAACGAGGAGCTGGAGCCTGTAAGGGCGAGGAGAAAGGAATATGAGAAAGACATCCCCGCCGTCTATGAGATCCTCAAAAAGGGCAGCGAGGATGCCGAGGCCGTGGCCGCGGCGACCCTCGACGAGGTGAAGAAGGCGATGAGGATCGACTACTTCAACGACAAGGCGCTCATCGAGGAGCAGGCCAAAAGGTTCAACCAGTAATTTACGAATATCCCGCCGGACTCTCCCCCTTGCTTCGTGAGCAATAGGCCACGTTCCTGCGCACGGGAGGAGACACGGAGGGGGCTTCGTGAGCAATAGGCCACGTTCCGCGCACGGGAGGGGCCACGGAGGGGGCTCCGTGAGCAATAGGCCACGTTCCGCGCACGGGAGGAGACACGGAGGGGGCTTCGTGAGCAATAGGCCTCGTCCTGCGCACGGGAGGAGACACGGAGAGGGCTCCGTGAGCAATAGGCCACGTTCCGCGCACGGGAGGGGCCACGGAGAGGGCTCCGTGAGCAATAGGCCACGTCCTGCGCACGGGAGGGGTCACGGAGGGGGCTTCGTGAGCAATAGGCCACGTTCCGCGCACGAGAAAGGCGCAACGGGGTCCCGAGCCTGTAAGACGAGCTGTCCTCCACACAGAAGACTATGATCAGGAAAGCGACAGAAAACGACATCCAGACAGTCTTGGCGATATTCGACAAGGCCAAGGATATCATGCGCTCGGACGGCAACAGCACCCAGTGGGGAGACGGCTACCCTGACGCCGGCATCGTACGCACGGACATCGGCATGGGCGGAGCGCACATCATTGAGCAAGACGGAAAACCGGTCGCCTACTTCGCCCTGCTCCCCTCGCCCGAACCGACATATTCATCAATCGACGGCAAGTGGCTTGACGACAGCTCACCCTACCACGTCATCCACCGCATCGCCAGCACCCCCGAGAGCCACGGCGTGTTCCGGAGGATCATTGAATATGCCCTTTCGGTCAGCGGCAACCTCCGCATCGACACCCACCGCGACAACCGGATAATGCGCCGCCTCATAGAGAAGTCCGGCTTCACCTACTGCGGCGTGATCGTTCTGGCCGACGGATCGGAAAGGCTCGCCTATCAAAAAATCACACAGCGATGAATCTTAAAAGAATATTCCTACTCACCGCGCTCGCACTTGGAGCCGCCACATTCTCCACCGCACAGATCTACCCGCAGGAAGAGCTGCATTTCCGCGCTCCGGCGGTTCCGAAACAGATAATCTTCGCGGGCGACACCATACGGTTCGACAGAAGCGACCTCTACGAAAGAATGGACAGGGAACTGATCTCGTTCACCTACATGCACTCCAACTCGATCCTGATGCTGAAGAAGTCCGACCGTTATTTCAGGATGGTCGAGCCGATACTCCGGCAGAACGGCATCCCGGACGACCTTAAGTACCTCATGGCGATCGAGAGCAACCTCAACCAGAAGGCATATTCACCGGCGGGGGCGGCAGGTCTCTGGCAGTTCACCAAAACAACGGGCAAGGAATATGGTCTCGTCATCGACGCGGAGGTGGACGAGCGCTACAACATCGAGAAGGAGACCATCGCGGCATGCAAGTACCTTCGCCGGGCCTACGAGAAGTACGGAGACTGGATGACGGTGGCGGCTAGCTACAACGCCGGGCAGGCCGGCATCTCCAGGCGGCTGACAGACCAGAGGCAGAAGTCGGCTCTGAATCTTTGGATGGTAGAGGAGACCTCCCGCTACATGTTCAGAGTCCTCTCCGCAAAGATGTTTTTCGAAAATCCGGCCTCCTTCGGTTTCAATGTGAACGACTTCGAGAAGTACCCTACCTACTCTCCGAAAGAGGTCGTGACGGTCAGCGGAGCGATAGCCAGCCTGGTGGACTTCGCCGAGGAACACGGGGTAACCTATTACCAACTGAAAGAGGCCAATCTTTGGCTTCGGGACAACAAACTGCTCAACAAGGCAGGTCACAGCTACAAGATCATTATCCCTTCCGGAAAATAGTGATTCCCGTCTCTGGCTCAAGCCGGTCACTGAGCCCGTCGAGATGACTGAGCCTGTCAAAGTTACTTAGCCCGCCAAACTGACTTAACGTGTTAGCGACAGCGAAAAAAAGGCAAAAGTCAAATTTTGCACGTTACCAAAATTTGACTTTTGATTTTTTTCGCTGACGTTTGCTCTGACTTTGGATTCCTTTTCCTTTATCTTGTAGGTGTCTCGTTGGTCACTGAGCTTGTCGAAGTGACAAAACTACTTCTGCTGCCTGTTGACACTTAAAAAGGCTGGTTCCCGAAGGAGCCAGCCTTGATTTTTTTTTGTGGCGATCAACGACCGCCATCTGTGAAATTACCTGTAGGGTTGAAGTCTATTGTACTTTTGTCCCGTCTATGGTAACTGACAGGTGAGCAGCATCCATGCTATTCTTGTTTGCCCAGAGTGTACTACCTGTGTTCTTCCCTACAGCAAATCCGTTCACAGTACATCCGGAGACAGTGAGATTGTAGGTGGCGTTATAGTCGTTACCGATTTCAATCGCAGCTTTACCGGATGAACCGTTAGCTCTGTCATTGAATGTACAGTTGGTTACGGTAAGATTAGTCGGTTTCTCGGCTGTAGCTTGTCCGTATAACAGAATGGCCTTGCCGTTGCTGTTGAACGTGCAGCCTTCAAACTTGACATCCGTTCCGCCCCAAGTCCAGATGGAATACTGGTCAGCCATGTCATTCTCGAAGGTACAGTCAACAAAGGTCGCCTTCCCATAGAGCGTGAGCTTGCCTTTAATGGTGCACTTCACGTAGGTAACTCATCACAGACGATGCCACCGTAAGGGGTAGTACCTGCCTGAATAGTCATATTCTTGAACGTGAAGGAAGAACCACGCTGATAGTTCATTTCTTCGCCCTCGGAGGAGGTTATTGCATTGGTGATGACATCAATGGTCTGTGTGCCGTCGCCCACGAAAGTGATGTCACGGATTTTGCTTCCCGCATTAGCGATGTCGTTGTCCAAGGTAAAGGTTGAATTTGATGGAAGAGTAACGGTTGCGGACTGTCCCTGAGTTGCGCCCGTGGTAATCGCGTTATTCAAATCTTCCTGACTGGTGACAGGAATAGAGCCAGAAGTCTGGATGAGGCAGAATTTGCCCTTCGAGATGTTTGCGCTCTCTCTAGTGAATGTTCCCAACTCATGGGTTAAACCGTCTTTGGTCGTAGCCGTTATGGTCAGGATCTTTCCGGAGACTTCTGACCGGCGGTTTAACAACATTGTTTTAGGGAGCAGATACCATAAACGCGGAGCCCAACCCTCGACCTGTCGCAACATAGCGAACTTCAAGCCGGTGCCGGGGTTCCATAAACGCGGAGTCCAATCCTCGACCTATCGCAACCGGCTCAAACTTTAGTGTGCGTCTTCTACGCGGAAGACGCGGACTTGT
>UQUJ01000101.1 GCA_900544195.1 uncultured Alistipes sp.
GCCAGACGGGGAGCCAGACGGGGAGCCAGACGGAGAGCCAGACGGGGAGCCATCCTAAGGCAACCTGACACCTTATGCGAAATACTCATCCTTGAAGTTGACGAGGTAAACCTTGGCGGTGGCGCGGGTGAGGGCGGTGTAGAGCCATTTGAGGTCATCGACTGTGAGTTCGTCCTGCCAGAAGGGGTTGTCGATGAAGACGCAGCTCCATTGGCCGCCCTGGCTTTTGTGGCAGGTGATGGCGTTGGCGTACTTTAGCTGGAGGGCGTTGTAGTAAGGATCCTCGCGTACGGCCTCGTAGCGCTTTTTCTTGGTCGGAATGTCAGCGTAGTCCTCATTGACCCCGTTGTAAAGCTGGTTCTGCTGTTCGTAGCTCAACGACGCGGACTCGGACTCAAGGGTGTCCAGACAGACCTTCGCCACGATCTCGGTGTCATCGTAGTCCGGGAATGAAAGGCGGGCATCGGCGAAATGGAGGCCGTAACGTTCCTCGAAATTCTTGATTGACACGAGTTTGGCGATGTCACCGTTGGCGATGTAGTCCATACACTTGACACCTTTCAGGAACTGGTAGCAGTTCTTCACTATCATCAGTTTCTCGCCTCTGACCAAGCGATCCTCATCATAGAAGACCTGGGCCCGGATGCCGGCGTTGTAACGGTTCGCGCGCTTGTTGGAGCGGCAAAGCACCACAGCGTCGTCTTTTGAATATTCAGAAAAATACGCCGAGTTCAGGGTGTCGATAAGTTCTCCGCCGGTTATCCGCACGACATCTTCGAAGCCGTCCGCACACAGTCCAAGTTCATCCGGAGTGAACATTCCGTCTCCATAGAGATCAGAGGCGATAAGCTCACGCAATCTTGTGGCATTGTATAAAATACCAGACTCTTTCTGTTGGCGGACAACCTCGGTGAGGCTGCAATAACGGACTCCGCCAAAGCCATCCATATACTCTTTCGCCAAGGCTGGCGAGGCATCCATTCCGACAGGAGGCAGCTGAGCCGAGTCGCCGATCATTATCAGGCGGCAGTCGTTGCCGGCGCGGACATATTCAACAAGATCTTTCAGAAGGTCACCGGTTCCGAATTGGGTGGTTCCCAGCCTCTGCGAGTCATCTATGCCGATAAGCGAGACCTCGTCCACGATGAACAGTTTGTGGGACAGTTTATTGGGTGCCAAGGAAAACTGGCCGAAGCCGTCATCTCCGACGGATTTCTGACGGTAGATACATTTGTGGATTGTGCGGGCTGGCTTTCCGGCGTACAGGGAAAGAACCTTGGCGGCACGCCCGGTGGGAGCCAGAAGGTAACATATTTCTTCATATTCATCGGAAGCATCCTCTACCGTATTCCGGTGCGCTTCGTCGGTTGGCGGGTCTTGTCGAATCTCTGGTTCAGCGCCCCGCTTGTCCACTCGTTTCGGCCTCAAATCATCAAACGACCGGATCACCGCAGCGATAGCCGAAGTCTTTCCCGTTCCCGCATACCCATTGACAACCAGAATGTCAGCGTCATCACAGGTCACGAAATCAGCGATCTCCCTGAACAGGTCATCCTGATCCGTCGTACCCTCATAAGGGAAACATTCCCTGAAACGCCTATAGAAAAAATCTCCTCCGGCCATGGCTATTTGTTCCTGCGGCTGAAGATCATCATGACCACGGCCAGGATAGGATAGATCTCGACACGTCCGAGGAACATGTCCATAGTGTAGATGAACTTGGCGGAGGACGGCTCGGCGTTGAAACTGTAGATGGAGCCGAGGTCTCCCACCGAGAGGCCCACATTGCTCAAGGACGTGAGAGTGGCCGTCAAAGCGTGGCCGTTGTCCGGGTTGAAGATCAGGCACGAAGCCACAGAGATGATGACAACCATAAAGTACAGAGCGATGTACAGAATGTGCGGAGCCACGTCATCCTGCCTCACGACCCTTCCGTTCACCCTTATCTCGTTGACCGACGCCGGATGAAGAGCCATCCGCAGCTGGTACTTTACCTCCTTGCAGAGCAGCAGCGCCCTGTCCGACTTGACACCTCCCGATGTGGAGCCGGCCATGCCGCACCAGATCCCCACAAACACCAGCATGGCGCTAGGAAGAACAGGCCACGCGCTGTTGTCGGCGATGCTGAAACCTGTGGTCGAGGCGAAGCTCAAAATGTGGAAGGAGCCGGAAAGCAGCGCGTCACCCCAACTTTTCTCAATTCCGTGAACCTTAAGCGACATCGCCACTATCACGCTCGTCACGACCAACGACCAAATGTAAAACTTGAATATTTCGTTCCGGAACGGCTTGAGCGATCTGGTCGCGACAGTCACGAACACCATCCCGAAATGGATGGAGGACAGCAGCATGAAGAGCATCGTGATCAAGTCGACCGACACCGAATTGTACGCCCCTATCGAAAGGTTCCTGGTGCTGAAGCCGCCTGTCGCCACGACGCTCATCGCATGGTTGATCGCGTCGAAAGGACTCATCCCGGCCATCACATAAAGCAGGAACGAGGATGCGGTCAATCCAAAATAGACATAAGTGAAGATATAGACTGTCTTGTTCGCGCCGGATCTGTACTCCCTCTTGGACAAGGACGAAAGCTCAAGGGTAGTCAGCCTCAACCTCATCTGAGACGAACTCGGGATGATCAGCAGCAGGAAGACCACGACTCCCAAACCTCCGATAAAATGCGTGGAGGAACGCCAGAAAAGCAGACTGTTCGGCAATGCCTCGACATTGTCCAAAATCGTAGAACCGGTAGTAGTGAAGCCGGAAACACTTTCAAACCAGGCGTTTATAATCGTGAACGGCCCGCCCCAAAGCGCATACGGAAGCATCCCGAAGATGAAGGACAGCAGCCAGGACAGCGCGATGATCATGTAGCCGTCCTTCAACGTGATGGCAGCCGATTTTCTTACGAATATGAACGGGAATATCCCGACGGTGAAGGTGATTGTGAAGCTGATCATCAGGGCGGCGAGGGCACTGTCATTGCCGTTCGCCACAGAGACCAGAATGGACAGGAACATGAACAGCGCACTGACAAGCAGAGCGTAGCCAACGTTTCTGGATATCACCTTGATGTTCATTTGGATATTCTTTAATTATTATTATGAGCGGAGCCTGTCGAAGCGACCTTGGCCCGCAGGTTGGCCACCCTCTTGCGCAGCATCTGATTCTCCCCCGTCAGTTCCGTGATGCCGTCGTTAAGTTCCGCCAGCTGGTCATCACCCTCGAAGGAGCATGAATATTTCTTGTTGAACGACCGGTAATTGTTCAGGCCCGCCAACATCCTGTAGATCGGATTGACATAATAGACAAGAATGAAGAACAACAGCATCAGCACAAGCAGCAGCCCGACACCCACAGCCACAGCACCCGGAATGATGCTCCTGTAGAACCCCCTCTGGAACGTCAGGGAGTTCTTCTTCAGGTCATCGTAGATTGCCTCGTTGAGCACATCAATGTAGTGGTTCAGCCTCCTGAACTTGGGCTGAAGCCTGTCGAAGTACCAAGCCCTGGTGTCGATGAAGTCCGACAGCATCACGTCGTTCAGTTCCAGCGAAGTCAGCATGTAAGCTGAATACGCATAGACAACAGAATCAGTCAGCGGGACCATCTTGTCGGAAGTCAAGGAGTTGCGAAGCGAGTCGCAATGCCCCATGAACTCCTTCTGATGGAAGTCCGGAAGAGTGTTGACCGAGTTGTCACCGATCAGGGCCAGAAGATCCAGATTGTACTTGTTCGTGACTTCGGACAATTTCTGCGCGACATTGACGCTCCTGATGTTGTCCGCGATGAGATCCGACACATAGTTGCTCATCCTGTAGTACTCCATGATGGAGATCACACTGGAGACAAGCAGTGTCACGGCTATCGCGCTGAGACTCAGCGTCAGCTTCATCCTCATCGTGAGCTTGAACTCCTTCATTCTGTCCGCAAGTTTCCTGAACATTTCCTGACTGTCTGTTTAACCTGCAAACTTACACAAAAATCACGACAAAAGAAAAGTCCTGCGCCAAGCACATTGCCGGCAGAGTGTGAAACAATATTACATTGTAAAACATTGAAGGGTTATCCCTTGACAATCCGAAAAAATTTCTTGATATGTGCGATGGTAATATATTATTGAAAGAAAGAAGTAAAAGCAAGCATCTTTTCCCTAAAAGGGATGCTTGCTTTTTGCTTTTTTTGTCCTATACCGAGGGGGTACTACAAACAAGAACGGCTTGTTCTCTGTTTTTATTCACATTCTACGGAACGGCCAGAGGAGCATAAACAGGCAATATCGTTCTCATCGCAGTGAAATTTCATCATGACAAGAGCATTATGGCGCAAAAACACACTTCTCGCCAACTAACCGCTCCTGCGCAATGATCTGTATGTCAGGAGCTTGATTTCCATCTTAGTCATACAATAAGACAGGGTGTGGCAGAAGATTCCAGGCTTATGCTTCGGGCGAAAAAGTGGCTTTCCTTCCCGGCACCAATCAGGAATGTTACCTCACGCCGATTTCATCGTGAATTTACGAAACGCTTTCAGCCCAAAGCCTGATAGAAGCGTCTTGAGGGCACATTGACGTGAAAATCTTGTATTCCGAGTTTCGGGTTTTTCAGCCCGATCAGACCTCTGTGGGCATAGGAACATTATGTGGCTGAAAGCATTTTGTAAAATCTTGACTGTCCGCAAGTGGCTTTTGCGGGACGATACTGATTCCGTACATTTCCTGTCTTGCAAAACAATTGGAGACCATTCTTCCAGGTATGAAAAACTATGCGCACCTGAAACATCAACCATCTGATTACTATCGACTTAACATTTTAGGTGCGAGTGTATTCGCACACCTAGGAGTCGATGCCCGCGGTACAGGGCGTTCTATTGGTGTTCCGAACTTCCAGGTGCGAGAAACCATGCGCACCTGAAACATCATCGGCTTGACGAACAATATGTTACTCTTCCAGGTGCGAATATGTTAGCGCACCTGAGTGTTTTTGGCATATTATGGAATAGGCTGCGAAGCCTCGGAGCCGCGCTATGTGCCTTGTTAATCTTAAAGGCACTATATGCCGTTAAAAAACACAATTATCGGCTGCCCGCGATCATCCGGACGTTGGTGCGATACGGAAAAAGATAGCCAACAGACCAGAACTCCCAATGATGAAAGTTAGTCAACGGGCATATAGTCCCCCTTTTGTTTTTATCTGAACACTTCCACGCTTGCCTCGGATCTGGCCATTGGAGTGGTACCACCATAGACTACGTGCAATTGCGAGGGCTTGGCTCCTGAATATTTTGACCAGTATTTCAGTCCATCCAGGAACGATTCATTGAATGTCTCCGCTGACTTTATCTCAAACGCGTCCTCTTTGTCACTATCTCTGTAGATCAGGTCCACTTCATTGCCGGCACTGTCTCTCCAAAAAGAAACCGAAGGCTCTATTATTCCTTTATTGAAATCATTTTTGATAAAGTCTGTCACAACCATATTCTCAAAGAGATTCCCCCTAAGATAATGAGTGTTCATTTGGGTCTCAGTTTTTATCTCAAGAAGAGAAGCGGCGAGTCCCGTGTCATAGAAGTACAGTTTCGGAGTCTTGACCTTCCCTGGAAAAGGTTGACACTTTTGGGTGGTTAAACTAGATTGTTT
>UQUJ01000102.1 GCA_900544195.1 uncultured Alistipes sp.
CGGCAAGGTCAATTTCCTTCAGATGGGCAGATACGGAGAGTTCTCTGAGCAAACCTACCGTAATAACTTCGAAAATGAGACCTTCGAGAAACCGCCCCGTAAACCACATACGGACCATCGGTTGATAAGCGTGATATTTGCTTATCGTCATATTATCAACCCCATTATTCCGTAAAATATTTACGGAATAATATTTTATTAGTATATTTCCTCTAAAAAACAGTTTCTTTCTTATGTGACGGGCGTAAAAAGGCACCTTTTTACGCAGCCATATATTCATTTACCGGGAATAATTACTTGTAGAGGAAGCGCTTGATGCTCATCTTAGGAGTCTTCTCGAACGGCTGGTCCACAATCTCTACCTTGGCGATCTGGCTGTAGTTCGGAAGCTGTCTGTCGGAATTGATGCGGATCCTCTCAGGAAGGTCGGAAACCTCCTCCTGGTCAAGGCCATCCTTGCGGAGAGCCTCCTGGTCGAGATAGACGAGCGCCACGAGCTTGGACGCGCGGTCCACCACGACGGACTCCTGCACATAAGGCTGACTGTTAACCACGGCCTCAACCTCCTCCGGATAGATGTTCTGGCCGTTGGCCGAAAGGATCATCGACTTGCTGCGTCCCTTGATGTAGAGGTTGCCGTCGTCGTCGAACAGTCCAAGGTCACCGGTGCGGAGGAAGCCGTCCTCGGTGAAGGCATTGGCGGAAGCCTCGGGATTCTTGTAGTAGCCGATACAGATGTTCTCGCCTTTCGCCTGGATCTCGCCGACTATGTGCCTCGGATCATCGGAGTCAATCCTCACGGTGGCACAGTCGACAGGTTTTCCGCAGGAGCCGGCGACATATTCAGAACTACCGGCATAGGCCAGCAGCGGCGTCGCCTCGGTCATGCCGTAGCCCACGGTGTAAGGAAGCTTGATCTTCTTGAACCACTTCTCGATCTCAGGGTTCACCGGCGCGCCGCCAAGGATGAACTCCCCTACCTCGCCACCGAAAGCATTGATCAGGCCGTCATGTATCTTCTTGAATATAATTGTGTTGATCCCGGGGATCCTGGTAAGGATCTTAATCATCGGCTTGTCCAGCACAGGCTTCACCTTGGACTTGAAGATCTTCTCCATCACAAGCGGCACGGTGATGAGCTGGTAAGGCCTGACCTCCTGGAAGGCTTTCATCAGTGTGCTTGGTGTAGGGGTCTTTCCCAGCCAGTAGATAGACGTGCCGTTGCAGAGCGGATAGATGAACTCGGTCACGAGGCCGTACATGTGGGCCATCGGGAGCATGGAGATCATCCTGTTCTTGTCAGAGGTCGGACGATGAACCTGGCTGAACTCGATCGTGGCGCTGAAATTCCTGTAGGTCAGCATCACGCCCTTCGGGTTGCCGGTCGAGCCGGACGTGTAGTTGATGACCGCCAGGTCGTCCATGTTGTCAGTCGGGTAGACAACATCCTCCGGGCCGAAGCCGTCAGGGTACTTCCCGGCGAGGAGATTGTCGATGCTGTTCCAGAGCGCCTCGATCTCAGGCTTGCGGCAATAGAGTATCTTCAGGTTGTCCACATCCATTACGACCTTGACCTCAGGCATCTTGGCGATGTCCAGCTTAGCCCATTTGTCTGCGTTGGTCAGCAATGCCATGCTGTCCGAATGGTTCACGAGGCTCTCCACGCTTTCCGGAGTGAAATCCGCCAGTATCGGCACGATGACGGCCTCGTAGGTGTTCACGGCCAGATAGGACATGCCCCAGCGGGCGCTGTTGCGGGCCCAGAGGGCGATGTGCTGCCCCTTCTGAAGACCGGCCTTGTCGAAGAAGATGTGGAACTTCTCGATCAAAGTGGCCATCTGTGAATATGTGAAGGATTCGCCGCCAAGGGTGTTAAGCGCGGACTTGTTCCAATATTTTCTGGTCGCGTTCTGCAACCGGGTCAGATAGTGATCCATATTTCTCAAATTATATTACAAAATTAACTGAATCCAACGGATTCTTCACAAAGAATAAATAGTATATTTGCAGAAATCGGTTATTTGTGGCGAAATTATGAAGAAAAGACCAATCGTAGCGCTGATTTACGACTTCGACGGAACCCTGTCTCCCGGGAATATGCAGGAATTCGGATTCATCCAGGCCATCGGGAAGACCCCGGAGGAGTTCTGGAGGATGAGCGACGGCCTCGCTGTCGGCCAGGACGCGAGCAACGTCCTCTCGTATATGAAGATGATGTTCGACGAGGCGAAGAAGAACGGCATCAAGCTCCGCAGGAGCGACTTCCGGAAGTTCGGCCGCCACATTCAACTCTTCGATGGCGTAAGGGAATGGTTCGGCATGATCAATGAATATGGCGAGTCACGCGGCGTGCAGATCGAGCATTACATCAACTCCTCCGGCCTCAAGGAGATCATCGAGGGCAGCCCGATCGCCAAGGAGTTCAAGCACATCTTCGCCTGCTCCTACATGTACAACAAGGACGGCGAGGCCGAGTGGCCGGGAATCGCCGTCGACTACACGGCGAAGACCCAGTACATATTCAAGATCAACAAGGGAATATTCAGCGCCCACGACAACAAGATGGTCAACGAGAGTGTCGCCGAGGACAAGAAGAGAATCCCCTACCCCCAGATGATCTACTTCGGTGACGGTGAGACCGACATCCCGTGCATGAAGATCGTCAAGATGTTCGGAGGGCACGCCATCGCCGTCTACGACGAGAGCAGTCCGAAGAAGAAAGCCTTCGCCAAGACCCTCCAGCACCAAGGCCGCGTCAACTTCACCGTCCCCGCAAACTACACCAAGGACAGCAAGACCTACAAGGTGGTCTGTGCCATAATCGACAAGATCAAAGCCGACTACGAGCTCAAAAGGCTGAGCAAGTCAGCCTTTTGAACCTCCTTGCGTCGCTTCGCGCTGCGCGCGCTTTCCATTGCACCCCAGTCCATGATTCCTGTTGCTGACAGGAATTTAAAGATTTTCTATCTGGTTCATAAGACGGATGACGGCTCGTCCCATGGCATAGGCGAGGTTCACTGGGACGGCGTTCCCTATCTGCTTGTACTTAGATGACATATTCCCGGAAAAATTCCAGTCATCAGGAAAAGTCTGGATTCTGGCATATTCACGGACAGTCAAAGGACGGGTCTGAGTGGGATGGCAACGTTCCGTCTGCTTCTGCGCGGGCGCGCATGTGAGCGTGAGACTTGGCTCGTCCAGTGACAGCCTTCTGGCCATTCCTGTCTTGCCACCTCCGAGATTATAGCTGCCTTTCATATATTCCTTGGCCACTTCCTCCGGCAAGTCGCGCCAATCTCCGCCCATCGGTACCAAGTCCATAACATTCTTCTTCTTCTCCGGATACTGCTGTCCCTCACTTTCAGGAACATCCACCGGATAAAGATCTCCCGCGAAGAAAGCATCACGCAAAGTCATGACGCGGCGATAAGGAGCCGGCCAATCAAATGACACCTTACCTGCTAAATCTTTCCTCACGGCGACAAGAAACAGCCTTTCCCTCTTCTGCGGAACCTTGAACATCACCGCTTTCAGGACACGAGGCGGGATCAATGAATATCCTAACTCCTCTATGACGTTGGTTATCGTCTCCAATGTGCGACCATTGTCATGCTCCCTCAGTCCTTTGACATTCTCACACAGAAACACTTTGGGCTGAATCTCCTTTACGGCCCTCGCAAGCTCAAAGAAAAGGGTGCCTCGCGTTTCCTCAAAGCCACGGCGTTTCCCGGCATATGAGAACGCCTGGCAAGGGAATCCGCCTGACAAAAAATCCACCTTGCCTTTCAGGCCGGTGAAATCCACAGTATGGATGTCCTCTTCCACCACATTCCAGCCGGGTCTGTTGACTCTTAGAGTCTCACAGGCTTCATGGTCAAACTCATTCAGAAGCACATGTTGAAAACCAGCCATCTCCATACCCAAGGCCAAGCCTCCAGCCCCAGCGAAAAGCTCAACGGAAGTGTATGGCCTTGATGGCTTGGTCTGCAACTCCTCCTCCCATTTTCCGGACAGCATCTGGGATATTTCCGGAACGCCTCTCAGATCATCCATCCGGAAAAACGGATCCCTACCATCACCGCCATCCTCCAGAACATACTTCCCGGAATCCACCCAGGAACGTACTGTCGAGCGGGACACTCCCATAACGTCGGCGAAATTATTCGGGGATATTCTTGCGTCTGAATAATTCATGTCTATCCCGGATATTGGCAGAGTGAATCGAAACCCTCGTAAGTAGAGAACGCAAGCAGATAAAGACTCTTCAACACGTCCGGATTGAAACTCATCAGTTCCTCATAGACCGTGTTCCGCAAAGCCAGTTCACTATTGTCGGCAACGACATCCCCGATGATGTCTGGCAGCGCATTACAAAGCCTGAAGAATGCTGTCCTGTCATCGAAGACCAATTCGTAGAATTTATCCATCGACATCCTGCGGATCCTATTATGAAGAAACGGGCGACCGTCAATGGACACCTTCCACGGCTCATCCTTTGATTTCATGGAAATGACCTCAACAAGATAGCAAACCGCCTGATCATCCTCCAGCAATTTATTCTGCATCTTCATGTAGGTCTTTTGGGAAGAGGCGGAATTCATGGTGTTGTGTTTGTTCTTCATCTCCACGAAGATATGCCTCGCATGGTTTTCCACATCGAAGCCAGCCTTTGGAACAATCCAGCCATTCCCGGCATAGTTGAAAAGCTGCTGATGGAAATAGCCTATACGGTTTGTGTTGGACTTGTCTATCTGACGGAAGCATTCTTCCGATATGACCTGCTCCATTGACTTTCGGTAGACCTTGGCATCAAAAGTCAATTTGATAGGATCGGCTATGTTCTCGTTGAACTCACTCAGGTTTATGCTACGCCGATAAAGACGGACGGTGTCCTGCACGTGTCCGTAGATGTCCTCATCGGAAATGAATCCCAAATTATAAGCCTTCATGCTAAATGGACATGCCGTTAATGGCAGAATCCATATTTGCAAACTTACATAAAAATCTGCGATTTTTACGCCTGTCACATAAGAAAGAAACA
>UQUJ01000103.1 GCA_900544195.1 uncultured Alistipes sp.
AACTTCCACCTGACACTTTACAGGGTACCTTGCCAGACAGAAAGAGGCTGACCCAAAAGGGTTGGTCTCTTTTTTTATATAGGGTGTCGTAGAGTTGTCGGAAGGCTCCGACAGAGTTCCGCTTCGCTCCATCCACCCTCCGGAACTTTGTTCCTCCGGGAGCCGCTCACGAGGCCGCGGCCGGCCACGCTCTGTCGGAGCCTTCCGGCAACTACACAGCTGACTTCATTGCCGGTTTTTCAGCAACAAGTGCCATACTTTGAGCCTGCTTGTGCTTGGACTTTGCTTTATAAGCAACATACTTCCTGAGGTTATGCGCCAAAGACACCAGCCCCCATTCCACCTTCGTTTTTCTCGTTGACCTCAGACGGAACCTCTTGAAGCCATGGTTGAACTTGATGTTTCCGAAGCAGGCTTCGGGTTCTATTGGCCTATTGCTGCGATGCATCAGTCCGCGCTCGCTTGTGAGCAGTGCTTTTGCGGCGCTCCTGTATGAGTTCGCCCTGTGGTTGACCTCCATTGATCTTCGGTCGCGCCTGCCGGTATAGCACATTCCGCGCAACGGACATCTCGAACAGTCAGCCGCACTGTACACTGAAGTGTGGGATACATATCCTAAGTCAGATACCGTCTTCCTGTCGGCGGTATGCTCCATGTGCTGTCCCATTGGGCACACGTAGTAGTCCTGGTCCTCATTGTAGTACATGTTCGCTTGGAGGAATGGATTTTTCAGGAACTTGCGCTTCATCTCCTTGTGGAACATGTTGTATTTCACATATGGAGTCATGCCGTTGGCAAACATGAACTCGTAGTTCTGCTCGCTGCCATATCCCGAGTCTGCTACGATTTCGCTGCTGTGGAAGCCGAACTTGTCACGGAAGGACTGCAGAAAGGGGATGAGCGTGCCGTAGTCAGTGGGTCTCCAGTACAGGTCATAATTGACAATATACTGGTTTTCAGTAGATATCTGGACATTATAACCCGGCTTGGTTTGGCCATTGTTCATGGCGTCCTCCTTCATGTGCATGAACGTGGCATCCGGATCGGTCTTGCTGTAGCTGTTCCGATCTCCGAGTATCTCAAGATGTCTGTCATACTCATCCAGTTTCGGAAGGCTCTCTTCCTTCACCTTGGTTACGGCCTTGCGTAGCTTCCTGTCCGCAACTCCTTCCTTGTCCATCTTCTCAAGGATACGGTCCGTGCGCTGTTGAAGGTCTTCCTTTGTGATCTCCTCTGGCTGTTCGGCGGCATTCTCCTCGGCAAGTGCCTCTTCGGCTTCCTTCAGGACGCCATCCACCTTGGCCAGCAGTTTCTCCTTGTTCTTCTCTACGGAGCCTTTCCAGACAAAGGTGTACTTGTTCGCGACGGATTCTATCTTGGTGCCGTCTATGTACTGCACGTCCAGAGATATGAGACCTTCGTCATGAAGCAGTTCCACGACTTGACGGAAGATGGACTCGAAGCGTCCGTCAGCAAGCCTCTCGCTCCTGAAGCGGTTGATTGTCCTGAAGTCTGGACGGTTCATCCCGCTCAGCCACATGAAGAACACGTTCTCCTCCAACAGAGATGCCATGCGCCGTCCGGAATAGATGTTGGTCAAATAGGCATACACGATCACCTTGAGCAGCATGCGCGGATGATAGCTCGTTGTGCCGCCACCCTTGTAGGTGGATTCAATTTCACTGATGTCGAGATTGTCCAGGATTGCATTTACGGTGCGGACGGGATGATTCTCGGGAACGAAGTCGCCAATGCATGGAGGGAAAAGAAGAAAATCGTTCTGATTGTAATCTTTATATTGTATCTTTGTCATCGTATGAGTGATATTTGTTTTTTGCACTTCAAATATACAAAATATTTCATACAAAAACAATAGCTATTCCTTTGATAATCAAAAGAATAGCTATATTTTTTGATGTGGCTATAGCGGGAGGATGATAGGGGTTGAGTATGCGTGTCTACCAACTGATACGGGTATCGGGAGGGCGCCCGACAGTGACAAGTGGTCATCGAACAGCACGCAGGAAACCTTGGGATGATCTGGAGCGAATAATGCGAATGGTGTCCTCCGCAATACCTATCATCACATTCAGATACTATCCTTATAAACAAAGAAGCTGACCTTTTGGGTCAGCCTCATGCTATTTTTAGCCCTTCCGGCAAACGAGGACCACCGTCGCCCGAAGGATGGCTCTGGAAGTCTTTCCGCCCGGCGCCGGGCCTGAAATCGGCCACGGCATTGACAGCTGCGCCCGTTTTGCCGGGCCCCGCATTGACGGGAAAAAGTTTTTCGGGAACACTTTCACATTCCTGCAAACCTCGTACGGTAGCGCTTCCTGAAACGGACACTATCAAGACTTATCCCCGACATGATGAGGGAGAACGTCTCCCACGACAACTCATAGTAACCCGTGGACGGATTGAGCCTCGGCTGTTCAAATGAACCTTTCTCCAGACGCTTCTGGTAAAGAAGGAAACCGTCGGTATCCCACCGCAGAAGTTTTACGCTCTGCCTGTTCTTGGAGAAGAACACGAAGACGTCCCCGGTCATTGGGGACAGGGGCGATTCGCTCTGTATCAGATTGAACAGCGCGTCGATGCCCTTCCGCATGTTGACCGGCTGTTGGCACATGAAGTACCGGCGATTGGAATCTAGCGCAAACATGCCCCCTCCATCGCCGACCGGCGGCGCGCATATGTGTCCAACAGTGACACGACACCTTCAGGAGAACATTCCTGAAGTGTGAGCACCGTCCCCTCACTGAACGTTATGCTGACATGACGCAGGATATCATGCGCCATGGACTGCGGCAACGAAACCGGATTCAGCTGCAGGAACGTCGGATTCTCCTCCGATGTCCCGATCGGATCTGATGCCCGTCCTTTGCCTGTGTCCGCCCGCTCAGGTTCGGCATATCCATGTTGAGCCATCCATTCCTGCATCCCGCAATAATTGACGCGGGAGTCCCTGCAGAGCGACCGCAGCGTCATCGTTGGAATAATACTTAACATTTGATTAAAGCGCGCCCATGTCCGCTCATATAGTTTTGCGGCTTGAGCTGATATGACCATTTCTTTTGTCTCCATTTTACTTTCGTTTGGATTTTGGAAAACAAAAGTACGTAACCGATGAAAGCACGTCAATACGTAACTCCGGAGACGCTTACGAGGACGCAGCGGGACGGCGCCACGGAGTGACAACTTAAAGTGGTGATATTCAATGAGATATAAAATCTGGTGTGGATTTTCGATGATTTTTTTGCCGAATACGATGGCGATAAAAAGCGACAGCACCAAGGCTAAACCTGAGCGGAAGGTGATGTATTCAAACAGTCGTCCGCCTGGCAGGTCGTATTCTTCTAATGCGTGGAATAAGTGATAAAGCATACCGTTTTACAATTATTTTTCGTCGTTAAATATGTCGGCAAGCACCTCTCTGTCGTCGAAGTGGTGCTTCACGCCATTGATCTCTTGGTAGGTCTCGTGGCCCTTTCCCGCCACGAGCACGACGTCGCCCTTCTCGGCCATCATGCAGGCGGTGCGTATGGCTTCCTTGCGGTCGGTGATGGCCAGCACGTGTGAGCGGTTGCTGTCGTCGAGTCCAGCCTCCATTTGACGGAGAATCTCTTCAGGGTCTTCGCTGCGTGGGTTGTCGCTGGTGAGTATCACTTGGTCGCTACGGTTGGCGGCTTCGGCTGCCATCATAGGGCGCTTGCCGTGGTCGCGGTCGCCACCACAGCCACACACGGTGATTACCTGTCCCTTGCCGCACACCACATCGTTGATGGCGGTGAGCACATTCACAAGGGCGTCGGGGGTGTGGGCGTAG
>UQUJ01000104.1 GCA_900544195.1 uncultured Alistipes sp.
GTCTGTACCCCACTACAGGGGCGACTACGAATTCTCAATCCTCGGAGGGGGTAATTAGACTTTTAAGACAGTCTCCCCCTGCTGCCCACCTCGGCAACCCGGACAGGTCCGATTGCCCTCGGTTCGGGCGCTGGGTTGAGAGTGAAAAACTTCAGGTTCGACCGCTTCTTCCAAGGAAGATAGCGAGCGGTGCCGTCTGACTGAAGAAGCGGGAATAAAATGAAGATTTTTTCACCTCAAAGAACATTTCTAACAATTCAAAACAGCTTCTTAATCTGAAGTAACTTATTATTTTCATGTTCCTAAACACCGCTGTCGATGCATCTTATCCGGTGGAAAGCCGTTTGGCCGGACAAACGTAACCGTTGATGTGACTTGTCCGGCGATATGCTTCTTGTTTGCCGGACATTTTACGGTCCAGAAGGAACGGCCTTCCTGATCAGATAGGCAAAAGGTGCCTGCGCTCTGATTCACCGCGCATCATTTTTTCTGAAAAATCGATTCGGCTTATGAGGAAAACTGATTATATTTGTACGGTTTAAGCCGACAGCCACCACAAGAGTTGTGGTTTCAGGCACGGGATCCGCGACCGTCCGACTTGCGGAAACGACATAGAGCTTTGACCCGGAAACGGGAGACGAAACATATCATATTTTAACGAAATTTTAAGCTCAACAAAATGAAACACTTTTCTTTACCAAAAGACGGTGGACTGATTGAGGAGAACCTGCCGAAGAGCATTCTCCACTCCTATGAGAAGATCACCACCGAGATTTTTGATGACGCGGCCATCGGCAGCGACAGGGTGGCAGACATCATTGTCAAAGCCATCAAGGATCACGGGAAAGCATCGCTTCCCCGCACATTCAAACTTGGTCTCACAACAGGAAAGACCCCTGTGTCCCTCTACGCCAACCTCACACGGCAGTTCAAGGAAGGCAACGTCTCTTTCGCCGATGTAGAGGTGTTCTCCATTGATGAGTACTATCCTTGCGACAGGAATTCCACCCAAAGCCGCAACCACAGACTCCACGCCGAGTTTCTGGATCAGGTAGATGTCAGGAAGGAGAACATCCATATTCCTGATGGGTCAATCCCCAAAGAGCAGATTTCAGACTACTGCGCTGAATTCGAGAAGACTGCGAGAGGTCTCGACCTTCTGGTGATCGGTGTCGGGGAAGGAGGGCAGGTCGGCTTCAATGAGGCCGGCTCCTCCGAAAGAAGCCAGACCCGTACAGTCCCGCTTTCATACCAGTCAAGAAAGAGACAGGCCCGCAACTTCAACGGAGACATCGCCGTCACGCCGAAGACCGCGATAACCATGGGCATCGGCACCATGATGAGCGCCCGCAGGATTCTCCTCATGGCATGGGGAGAGGACAAGGCCGAGATCGTGAAGAGAATCGTTGAGGGTGACGTTGACTCGACATGCCCGGCTTCTCTGCTACAGGAGCATGACAACATCGCCTTCTACACCGACGAGATGTCCGCTTCTCTCCTGACCAGATCCGTCGCTCCTTGGATGGTCGGCCCTTGTCATTGGACCCCGAAGTTGATCCGCAAGGCCGTGGTCTGGCTCTGCCAGAAAGTGGGCAAGCCTATCCTCAAGCTCACCCAGCAGGACTATCTCGAGAATTACCTCGGGGAACTCATTGAACTCTACGGGCCGTTTGACAAGATCAACATTGATGTATTCAACGACTTCCAGCACACCATCTCAGGATGGCCGGGCGGAAAGCCGAATGCCGATGACACCACAAGACCAGTCAAGTCAACTCCGTTCCCTAAGAAAGTCCTCATCTTCTCCCCTCACCCGGACGACGACGTGATCTCGATGGGTGGCACATTCATCCGTCTCGTCCATCAGGGACATGATGTTCATGTGGCCTACGAGACTTCCGGCGACCTTGCCGTGCATGACGATGTCGTGCTTCAGCACATGGACGCCGCCTACCAGCTTGGATTCGGAGACAAATTCGACGAGGTAAAGAAAATCATAGACTCAAAGAAGCCTGGCGAGCCTGAGCCTAAGGAGCTTCTCGCCATCAAGGCGGCCATCCGCCGCAGCGAGGCCAGAGGGGCCGACAGAAGCTTCGGGCTCAACGACAAGACCAACGTCCACTTCCTCAACCTGCCGTTCTACGAGTCCGGCGGAGTGACCAAGCTCCCTCGCACCCAAAAAGACCTTGACATCATCAAGGCCCTGATAGCGAAGATACACCCTGACCAGATCTACATGGCCGGAGACCTTGCCGACCCTCACGGAACCCACAGGGTCTGCACCGAGGCAGCACTTGAAGCCATCGAGCAGCTCAAGGAGGAAGGCAACGACTGGCTGAACGACACCACGATCTGGCTCTACAGAGGCGCCTGGATGGAGTGGGAGCTATGGAGGGTTGACATGGCCGTTCCGCTCAGTCCTGACGAGCTCATCGAGAAGCGTCACGCCATCTTCCGTCACCTTTCCCAGAAAGACATCGTCCCGTTCCCGGGCGATGACCCGAGGGAGTTCTGGCAGAGGGCCGAGGAGCGCACACAGAACACCGCAAGGCTTTACAATGAATTGGGAATGGCTGAATATCAAGCCATCGAGGTTTTCCTGCGGCTGAAATAATCAATCGAATATGTCACCTCTCCCACGGTGACATGTTCACCAGAGCAAGATAGCAAGAGTAAAGAAAAATTTATAAACTGCATCAATCATGAAAGTCATCATCAGAGACACTAAGAAAGAGGGTTCACTCTGGGCGGCACATCACATCGCCGCCGCGATCAAGGCCAAGGCCGAGAAGACCGACAAGCCTTTCGTACTCGGTCTGCCGACCGGCTCAACCCCTCTGGACACCTATGCGGAACTCGCCAGAATGTGCGCCGCCGGAGAGATCTCGTTCAAGAATGTCATCACCTTCAACATGGATGAATATGTCGGGATTCCGGAGAATCATCCTGAGAGCTATCACAGCTTTATGCACAGGAACCTTTTCGACAAGATTGACATTCCTGCCGGCAACATCCACATCCTCAACGGCAACGCCGCAGATCTCGACAAAGAGTGCGAGGACTACGAGAAAGCCATCATAGAGGCTGGCGGCATCGATCTGTTCCTCGGCGGAGTCGGCGAGGACGGCCATCTCGCCTTCAACGAGCCGTTCTCCTCCATCAACTCCAGGACAAGGGTGGTGACCCTTACCCAGGACACGATCGAGGTCAACTCCCGCTTCTTCGGAGGTGATGTCAACCTGGTTCCAAAACGCGCGATGTCAGTGGGTGTAGCCACTGTCTGCAGCGCCAAGGAGGTTCTCATCCTCGCCTTCGGAAGCAAGAAGGCAAGGGTGGTCAGAGAGGCCATCGAGGGCTGTGTAAGCCACTATGTGACCTTGTCGGCCCTCCAGCTCCACGAGTTTGGCACTGTTGTGCTTGACGAGCCTGCCGCCGGCGAGCTTAAGGTCAACTCCTACCGCTATTTCAAGGCCGTCGAGGCTGCCGAGAACAAATAGCGTATGGAGGACAACAATCTGTAAATCAGAATAATACCGAAGTATCCTCCTACCTGTCATGGGCAGGAGGATATTCATTTAAAAATCAATCCGTCAATATGTTATCCTCCACGGTTGTCGCAGTGTTTATAGCTCTTGCCTACGTCATAGGGAGCAATGGGTCAGACAATACCATAAACAGTCGCTTCGACACGTTCGGTGACCGAACCAACGGACTCGGTGAACAGACCTGCCAGCTCAGCAACCGAATCAACGGACTCGATGAAC
>UQUJ01000105.1 GCA_900544195.1 uncultured Alistipes sp.
ATGTCAGCCCTCTCCGACAAGCAGGAGACTTCGGCGGCTGCACCAAAACCTGCGCTATGATGCATGGTGCCAGCCCTCTCCGACGACAAGCAAGAGAGCGCATGGCGCTTAATCTCCTAAAAATTAGCGGTTTAATGCAATGTCCTCCCCTCGGTTTTCCTTATAAGGAGAATTGCTTAATATATTGACTTGTAGATACTTAATCGCCACGGCTATCTCGTTCGGATTTTTGATTTTTATGCGAAGCAGCGGATGGCGTTCTCGACGAGTCCGGCGACGGCGGAGCGGCTGAGGTCTCCACAGGTGGCCTCTTCAGGGATGGTCTCAAGGACCGGGGCCACGAAGGAAATCATCTGAAGGACCTTGGCCTCATCCTCTGGGATGCCTCTGGAACGCATGTAGAACTGCTCGTCCTCGTTCAGTTTCCCGACGGTGGCGCCGTGCGAGCATTTCACGTCATCTGCATAGATTTCAAGCCTCGGCTTGGTGTTGATTCTGGCGGTGTCAGAGAGCAGGATGTTGTGGTTCTCCTGAAACGCCTCGGTTCTCTGCGCGTCAGGCGCGATCACGATCTTGCCGAAGAACCCACATTTTGCTTCTCCTGTAGCCAACCCGTTGAATGTCTGCTGTGAACGGCAGTCGCCCGTGCGATGGTGCATCGTGATGTCAAACGTCACGTCATCGTGGCCGGAACAGAGGTATATGCCCGAAAGCCTGACTTCGGAATGAGCGCCGGTCAGGTCGATCGTCAGCGGAATCCTCGCCGAGACTCCCGGCAGCACTATCACCGTCAGATCCAGCGTAGCGTCAGCCCCCACCTCGATGTTGGACGGAATTTCGGTCACTTCAACACGCTCAGTGACCGGTAAGGCCGTTTTGGCGGTTGGTGAGTTCGTCGAACCAACCGCCAAAACGGAGGTAGCCACATGATCAGTAATGATGTTATCTGGATCAGCCGTTGGAGCCGATGTCGCCGAATCCATAGCCGCCCGTGGCCATTTGAGCGGGTGGCATCCGCTTTGCGGATGACGGGACGGAGCGCGAAGCGCGGAGGATTCGGCGATATCGGCTCCTGCGGCAGCGTCAGCGGAGCTGAGCACGAAGACTTTACGAAGATGCTCTCCGTCAGCGACTTTCATTCCCGGCAAGATGGGCGAGGGAATATAATTGCCGTGGTCTATGTTTTTAGAACTGTTCAAAGCCATCCTTTTCAATCTTGTCAATCAGTTCGTAACCGCCGGTGGCCACGATACGGCCGTCCTTCAAGACGTGCACGACATCCGGCCTTACATATTCAAGAAGCTTCTGGTAGTGGGTGATGACGATCGCAGACTTTTCCGGAGTGTGCAGGGCGTTCACTCCATCGGCCACGATCTTGAGCGCGTCCACGTCCAGGCCGCTGTCCGTCTCGTCGAGGATAGCGAGGGTCGGATCGAGCATCGCCATCTGGAAGATCTCGTTCCGCTTCTTCTCTCCACCGGAGAATCCGACGTTTACCTCACGCTTGGCGAACTCCGGCTTCATCTGCACGAAGGCCATCTTCTGCTTCATAAGCTTCAGGAAATCACCGGCTTTCATCGGCTCTTTCCCCTGAGCCTTGAGCTTGGAGTTGATCGCCGTCTTCATAAAGTTCGTGATGGAGACTCCCGGAATCTCGATCGGATACTGGAAGGACATAAACAGTCCGGCCCAGGCCCTTTCCTCCGGCTTCATCGCCAGCAAATCCTTGCCATCGAACTTGATTGATCCGGCCGTCACCTCGTAGTTCGGCTTGCCGGTCAGGACAGAGGACAGGGTACTTTTCCCAGCCCCGTTCGGACCCATCACGGCGTGAATCTCACCGCGGCGGATCTCAAGGTCGATTCCCTTCAGAATCTCCTTGTCTCCGACACTTGCGTGCAGATCTTTTATCTTCAGTAATATGTCTGTCATATTCATCGTATTATGTCGTGGGCCTAAGCCCCTATTTATCAATTAATTGTTTTGTTGTCTTTAGTTGGATGTCACTAAAGGATAACGCATAAAATATTCATCTTTAATATGTTATCCACCACTGCTATCAGCGTCTTTGGTAGTTGAGCTTGTGGCTTGACAGAACTCACGAACCATCGAAGCGCCTAAGTTGTCCTGTGCGTCTGGTCACTTCGACAGGCTCTGTGACCATAGGTGTTGGCTTGGTGACCGTAAATTCGGGTTACCGGTTGGTGAGCCTGCCGGACCGCTGCGGCAAGGAATCTACCTTTCCTCCTTGTATAATCGGTACCAAGTCCAAAGGGACCAGATGCCGTTGAGAAGGTACAATGCGCTGACGATCGGCATAAACACGAGGCCGGCGCTGAGGTAGAGGGTGATGTTCGTGATGTTCACCACCAGCCACACGATCCAGCAGTCCCACTTCTTCTGGGCGGAAAGGAACTGCGCCAACAGCGTCAGCATCAGGCCGTACGAGTCAAGCCACGGGGTTGGATCAGGTGTGAATATGTCCGTGAACCAGGCCGTGCCCAATTTGCTGAGCACGAATCCCCAGGCGGCTCCGGCAAAGGCCACGACCGTGAGAGCAGTGCACCAATCCCGCATCGACAGATGTGTCACCTTCAAGGCCGAAGCGTCTTTCGAACTCTGTTCCTCCGGCCTGGGATGTGTCCACCTCCAATGCCCGAAGGCATTGATTCCGAACGCTATCGGCTGGAGAAGCATCGCCGAGTAGAGGTGCCGCTGCCAGAACAGCGTAAACAGCAGGATGTTGTACAGGTAGCCGACCCAGAAGTTGTACTTGCTGTTGCGTCCGGCCATCACCACGCAGGTAAGTCCCGCGATGACTCCGATCAGCTCCAGAAAGCTCACTCCCGTTCCGCCAAGCGTGAACGCAATGTTTTCTATATCAAAGAACTTCATAAATGTTCAAGTCACCGCAAACCGGCAATCGTTTGCTGAAGAATTATTAAGGTGATTGCCCACCTGTTCAGGCACTTCCGGAATATTCAGAAATGCTTGTGAATATATTCATTCAACTTTCGCAAGTAGGCAATTACCTGCTGTCAAACACATTATCTCACGTTCGGAGGTGATTGCCCACCCACATCATTTCACGTTACCCTCTCCCTAAATCCCTCCCCTCGGGGGAGGGGATGCGCTTTGCGCACCCTTAGGGCCTTTCACGTTACCCCCTCCCTAAATCCCTCCCCTCGGGGGAGGGG
>UQUJ01000106.1 GCA_900544195.1 uncultured Alistipes sp.
ATTTCACTGTACTCTTTCTCCCCGTACAGTGACAACTTTTTTCAGTTCAAGTCATGTTAAGTGCGATAGTGAACAAACTAAGCGGCATCAGTGAATATGTCAGCAAAGAGGCTCTGCTGGAGGCCATGTCAGGCGAAATGGCTGAGAATGGCCCCTCTTCTTTGCGGACTCTTCAGCGGAACATCAAGACCATTGAGGAAGTGTTCGGGATCGAGATTCAGAATGTCAGAGGGAAAGGGTATCACATTGTTGGCAGAGACCCCGTTTACACCGATCGGTTCAAGGAACTACTTTCTGAGTTCGAGATTATAAGTACTGTCGGCTCTGACTCCGGGACACGTGACTATATCATTCCGGAGCAGAGGAGGATGATGTTCAGCGTTGATATTCAGAAAATCCTAAGGTCGATAAATCAAAGACGGAAGGTGCGCTTTTCATATTCATTGCCAAGGCTTGGAGGCAAGGAGGCTGAATATCTCGCCGAGCCGTATTTCCTGAAGCAGTCGCAGAACCGCTGGTATCTCGTGGCGATGGTCGAGGGAGTCCTGAAATGCTTCGAGTTGGGCAGGTTCAAATCCTTCAAGGTTCTTGACGAGGATTTCATCCGAGACGAGAGTGTCCATGCCGGGAATCTTTTCCGCGATTGCTTCGGAATATGGGATGACCCGAAGATGCCCGTAGAGGACATTCGCTTGAGGTTCAGTCCTTTGGATGGCCGTTTTATCAAAACCCTTCCTATTCATACCTCTCAAAAAATCGAAGAGACCGAGGAATATGTAGAAGTGACTCTCCGCCTTAAGATAACCAACGATTTCGTGATGGCCCTTCTCTCCCGAAGCTCCTCCGTCGAAATCCTCGCACCCCAGTCCCTCAAGGACCGGATGAACACCATCTGGGCGGCAGCGTTGGAACGGAATAAATGATTGTTAACTATTTAAACTATATGATTATGGCTGATATTGATAAGATCAATGATTTCATTCAATCTTATTTGAAGAAAAACAAATTGTCAAGTATTACAGTTGTTGAGATTGCGTCACATCTGGATAAGCAGGGTTTGTTGAAAGATAGGGAAGATCGAAGAGGGGCTCCGTTGAGAAGTTTATGCAGGAAGGGGAAAATCCATTGCAGTAGTCAACCAAATTGTAGGAATTGGATTATAAAATATGATCCGAATTATGAATTACGCTCAAATTCAAATGATCTTGAGTCGATTATACATGGGCAACAATGTGCCACATTACAACAAGATGGAACGACCATAGGACAAACACTTGAAAAGCTGAATGTTCCGGATGACTATAGTGAAGAGTCGTTGATCAAATGTGGTTTTGTTGGGTTCCGGCCAATCAAGAAATGCCGTATGGATTATGCGGTTTTTCCGAAAGTTCCTGGTGTTTATATTGTCCTAAGGAGAAGCAAAAAAAGGCCGGAGTATCTGACAATTGGTTCTGGAGGTCATTTTAAAGATGAAGATCCGAATGTAAGTGTTACCGAGTTGTCTGACAATTGGGTAGAAGGGGCAAGCGTGGTTTACATTGGAATGACAACAACTACTTTACACAAAAGATTATCGGCTTATATGAAGTTTGGTGAAGGCAGAAAAATCGGCCATAAGGGCGGGCGTTATATATGGCAATTGGCAGATCACGAAGATCTGATTGTTTGCTGGAAAGAAATGCCGAATGGATCACCGAAAGAGTATGAAACGGAATTGATTCTTGATTTCAAGAATAAACATGGGAATAGAAGACCGTTTGCTAATCTTCAAGATTAAGATGAAGTGACTCTTTTACAGATGATTAATAGGGACGATGTTATAGAATTTATCCCTAATCATTTTGTTCGATAATAAGATGTTCAAGGATCCCGATGAGACATATTCATTGAAAGAGAAGTTGGCGGTGGCGGCGGTGCTGCTTCTGCCGGTAGCGCTTGCGGTGGTGGCGATGATTGGGGAGAAGCGGCATCTGAGGGAGGTGGAAGCGATGAAGAGTAGGCCGGTGCGGTACTATGAATATGACATCCGGCCGGTGGATACGGTTCTTAACCATCCGGTAGGTCTGCGGGGAAAGTCGTTGTTTGATGGTGGCGGACGGGGAGATGGTGTGGTGCTGAATTCCGGTGGAAGGAGCATCGTAACCGGCCTTTCCTCGGAGGAGATTCTGGAGCAGCTCAACCTTGACTATCAGGATGTCTATGACTATTACGGTGGCGCCGAGGAACTTTGGTGAGACGTGGCCATTGTCTCCCTATTGTGTCGGGGGCGAAAAAACCGTTTATGCCCTCGGATTGATCCTCTGAGCACTTTTCGGGTGCATCAAGATATGATTTGCACCCGTGATGTCATTGAGGCGGTTTCATTAGGACTGGTTCTTGCCCCTGTGTTTGTCCGGGGTATAGCCATCATGCCGGACAGAAAGGACAATATCACCAGTTTCTCCGGCGGATTGCCGTTTGGGCGGACAATGATTAGTTTTTTGTGATATATGCAAGGAAAATACAAAATAATCACTCTGTGCGGAAGCATGCGGTTCAAGGAAGAATTTCTAAGGGTGCAGAAGGAACTAACCCTTAAAGGTTATATTGTGATCTCGGTCGGGCTGTTCGGGCATAGCGGCGATGCCGAGGCCTTGGATGACGGCGTGAAGGAAATGCTGGATGAGATGCATTTGGCGAAGATTGACAAGGCCGATGAGATATTCGTTGTCAATCCAGGTGGGTACATCGAAAAAAGCACTGCGAGGGAGATAGCCTATGCTCGAAGCCACGGGAAAACGGTGCGGTCGTTATGCCCGCTTTCGCAGGAAGCTTATGTCGGCGATGGCGCGACCGATTGCCCAAAGAGGATCACTCCAGCGATGATCACCTCTTTGAATGACGGCGAGGTCTTTGTGTTCGGAAGCGACAAGAAGGGTTGGCATGGAGGCGGCGTCGGCTGCATGTTCGTGAGGACGGACAGCCGGTGACCTCGGCACAGGTTTATGCTGTGGTGATGCGTTTCCCGGACACTTTCGTCAAGGCGGAGGGTCGGATAATGCTGATGATCTGATTTTCGGATTACTTAAGTAACCTTCAAAAAATAATCTGCATCATCTTAAGGAAGATTTTCGAGGATAGATCTATTTTCGAAGAAGGAGTGTGCCGGTGGCACATG
>UQUJ01000107.1 GCA_900544195.1 uncultured Alistipes sp.
CACTTGATGACAAGCGAGTTGCGCTTCCAGGTGCGAGCATATTCGCACACCTGAGCGTTACTGGCGTAATATGGAATGATATATATCAAGGCCGCAGCCAAAAGAATAGACTATGCTCGCATATTCATTTTAGTAATCCTTAAAATGCAACATGTTTTTTCAATATCACTTAGGTTTGTTTGAACAGTCTATAGAAAATTTTTAGTACTTTGTCTTGCAAGGTATTTAAAAATATTTATATCTTTGCATTGTAAAAATGGTTGCAAAACAAGGTCTGGGGCGGACGATGAAGTTTAAGCCGCAGAACAAGATAATGAAAATTAAATAGTTAAGATGAAAAAAGTTGTGAATGTCAGTGTTGGAGGCCGGAGTTTTTCTCTGGATGAGGATGCCTACGCAAGGCTTCTTACTTATTTTGATCACTTCAAAGCCCGTCTTGACCGTGACACACAGTCGGCAAAGGAAGAGGTGATGGCCGATCTGGAGAACCGGATCGCGGAACTGTTCGATCAAGGGACCGGCGGGGCTTCCTACAGGGTTGTCAATCTGGCTCTTGTCACGAAGGTGGTCGAGCAGCTCGGAATGCCGGACGGCTCCAAGGAACCTAAGGAGTCGGAATCAGGAACGAATGCCCGGGAACAGAATCAAAGTGCCGGGAAGGATGATGAATATCCAAGGTCCGGATCAGGCGTGGATTTCACCTATAACGGTGCCCAGGGAACATCCCGCCGGAGGCTTTTCCGTGACTTGGACAACAAGACCATCGGGGGAGTGTGCGCCGGGCTGGCAGCGTTTCTCAATGTGGACCTTACGATTGTCAGGATCGTGTCCCTTCTGACATTGTTGCTTTGGGGAACCGGTTTCCTGGTTTACCTTGTCCTGTGGATAGTGGTTCCTATAGCCAAGACCCCGGCGGAAAAATGTATGATGCATGGCCTCGAGCCGACGGCCGAGAACATGGCGAGATTCAGCCAAGGGAGGAGCGGTTATGGAAAATAGCGCCGACAATGTACGCTCCCAGATGCGCAAGGGAGTCCTTGAATATTGCATACTCAGCATTCTGGCGCGCAAGGAGGCCTATGCTTCCTCAATTCTGGATGACCTGAAATCAGCGAATATGATCGTGGTCGAGGGGACGCTTTACCCGCTTCTGATCCGTCAGAAGAACCAGGGCCTGCTTTCCTACCGATGGGAGGAGTCCACGCAGGGGCCTCCTCGGAAATATTACTGCATCACCGAGAAAGGCCGTCAGCAGCTCCGGGAGATGGACCAGGCCTGGCAGGAGATCGTGGAAACCATTAAGACCATAAAACAATGAATATGAAGCGTCTGCTTCCTAATATATTGAAAGACAATGAAACAAGTTGAATATGTCAGCATAGGCGGCTATGTGTTCTCTTTGGAGGACAGCGCCAGTCACGCTGCCAAGGAATATCTTGACCAGCTCGAAGCTTTCTATTCCAAGAAAGAGAGCGGGGCGGAGGTTATGGAAGGAATCGAGGAGCGTATGGCAGAACTGCTTCTGGAGAAAAGCGGTAAGGGAGGTGTCGTTACTCTCGCTATGGTAAGTGATGTAATCTCAGTCCTTGGCCGCCCGGAGACCATAGAGGAGGAAACCTCGGATGCTCCAGACATCTCCGGAGCTTCGAGGGTTGGTGAGCCTGGTCGAACCACCAGCCCGGACACCGAGCCAGCCGAAGCGTCAGATTGTACGTCAAAAAACTCGAACAAAACCGCATCACGGCCTCGCCGCAGACTCTACCGCGACCCTGCCAATGGAAAACTGGCCGGAGTCTGCAGTGGCCTTGCCACTTACTTCAATGTGGATCCTGCAATATTCAGAATCCTGTTTGTCGTCCTGACCTTGTTGGGCGTGCTGAATTTCAGATTCTGGCTGTTGGAGCCATGGATACATATTTCCATTCCCCTGGTTTACATCGTCCTGTGGATATGCATGCCGGCCGTGAAGACGGTACGTCAGCGTGATGAACTAAGAGGCGAGGGTGGTACGGTCGATGACATCAGTGAGCGTGTCCGCAACACTCCCCGTGAGGAACCAAGAACGAGAGATTCGCAAACCTGGAAAAACATCAGCAGGATGTTTTCCGTCATATTCGGAGTTTTCCTCCTCCTCGCCGGAGTCGCCGGCATAGCGTTCCTGTGCTCATTCTGGTGGGGTGGTGAGATCCTCGGCAACAGTTTCTTTTACAACAAGTTCATAGAGCACATCGCCATTGAGGCTCCGGAAGTCCTGTCCTTCATCTCTGCTCCTATTGTGATGGTCTCCGCTATCCTCGTGATAGCCATTCCGCTCTTCATCATGCTCTACGGAGGTGTCATGCTAATCTTTGGCCTTAAATCCCCGAAATGGCACCCAGGCCTCATCCTGTTCGTCATCTGGCTGATAATCCTTGTCGCCCTCTCCGTCTCCTCCCTCATGACCTTCGCCGTAATCGACTGAAACCCACAAGTTTAATATTGATAATGTAAGTCAGGCCAGGCAACCTGTGAAGGGTGTCCGGCCTGGAATTTTCTTATTCAATATCCAATCCTTTTCTTCCTGTTGTTCCAGAAACAGTTCCTCCTCCGTCTTTTACAATGTCTCAACAAAGCTATGTCTCTGATGCTCTATCTCTAGGCGCAGTTCCTCCTCCGTCTTTTACAATGTCTCAACAAAGCTATGTCTCTGATGCTCT
>UQUJ01000108.1 GCA_900544195.1 uncultured Alistipes sp.
TGTATTACGGAATATCATTCCAGAACAAGTAATGTTACCGTTATCTGAAGGAGTGAGTTCCGCGGAAACGGCATGTGCGATTTTGTAACATGAAAATAATAAGTTGCTTCAGATTAAGATTCCTTAAGATGATGCAGGTTATTTTTTTTGAAGGTTACTAAACGTAAATAATGATAAGAAACCTAAATTCCGTCATAAAAAACAGAAATATTTTTTCTTTTCACTATATTCGAATGTACCTGACCATGTAGATATGGCAGGAAATTTTCAGACAACTTCAGAATATGCAAAATAATTTCTCCCATCCGCAATTTTTGTAACGAGAAAAATTCGGGTGGGAGAAATTGTTTGGCCAAATAACGTATGGCGAGGTCACATAAGGAATTCCGACATGTCTTTGCCGGCCAGCAACCCGTCACGGATCTCGGTGGAGGAAATGTCCACTATCGGGGCGTCGATGACCTCGATGTTGTAGGAGCGGAGAAGGGTCTCTTCAAGGCTTCGCATTCCGTCCGGGGCAATTTCTTCGGAATCAAGTACATAAGGTGCGGGAAAATCCTTGCACTCCTCGATCAGCCGATGCCTGATGCCATCCACATCGTACCCCTTGCGCGGGTAGACCGTCACTCCATATTCGGAAAGTATTCTCGGGAAATCCCTCCAGCGGCGGATGCTCTGGAGGTTGTCCGCGCCTATGACAAGAGTGAAATCGTTGTCAGGCTCGCGCTGCTTCAACGCGTCCAAAGTTCTGATTGTGTAGTGCGGCGGATCCATCTTGAGTTCGATGTCGTCCACCCATACGTGCAGTTCCGGGTGACGTTTGACGGCGGCCACGGCAGCCTCATAACGGCTTTCACCGGAATCAGCGCTTATGGAATCCTTCAGGGGGTTCTTAGGAGACACAACGAGGTAAACCCAGTCATATTCCTTCTCCCTTGTCAGGTACTCCATTATGGCCTGATGGCCGATGTGCAGGGGATTGAACGACCCCGAATAAACGGCTATCTTCACTGATTCCTTAGATGAAAGTAGAGTAGTTCAGTTTCCCGTCGTCAAGAAAGTCCTCGACAACCTTCTCGGCCTCGGCGAAAGCCGTCTTGAGGTCGTCGTTGACAAGCACATAGTCGAATTTCGGAGCATAGGTCATCTCCTCGGCGGCCTTGGCGACACGCTCCTTGATGGCCTCAGGAGAGTCGGTCCCTCTTTTGACGAGCCTTTCCCTTAAAGCCTCAACGGACGGCGCCTGGACGAATATGGACAGAGCCTTGTCCCCGAAATATTTCTTGAGGTTCACACCTCCTTTGACATCGACATCGAAGATGATGACGTGTCCGGCCGCCCAGATCCGTTCCACCTCTGACTTGAGAGTCCCGTAGAAGTGATCCTCATAAACTTCCTCATATTCAACGAAAGAGTCCTTGGCAATCAGCTCGCGGAAGCGCTCCGGTGTGACGAAGTAATATTCCTTGCCGTCCTGCTCGGTGCCGCGCGGAGCCCTTGAGGTCGCGGAGATTGAGAACTCCATCTGATCCTTGTATATTCCGAGAATATGGTTCACTATAGTGCTCTTGCCAGACCCTGACGGGGCTGAGAAAATCAGTACTCTGTTGCTCATAATGTCCGTTTTGATGTTTACAACCAGTTGCAAAGGTATCATTTTTTGCTGAAAGTACAGGCTTCTAAATCGTTCTTTTCATTAAAAATGCTTATTTTTGTGGCCGCAGTCCCAAGACTGCCTAAACATTCAGATTTTGGCAAGAAAAAAACAGAACGCTTCGGCACCTGATCCGGATTATCTTAAGAAGCGCAGAGCATCGCTCCGTCGCACGCATAGACAGGTCATCTACTTGAACGACAAGGAATTGGCAGCAGTCCAGGAATATTGCGTCCGTTTCGGCATCAAGGAGCGTTCCACCCTCTTCCGCGAAGCCGCCATGGCCAGGATCCTCGCCCAGCTCGATGACAGCCACCCGACCCTCTTCTAAGCCGTTCTTCGCGACCCTTTACCAGATGAATGGCATTCCCGTGAAGTAGATCTTATGGCGTATCGCTTTACGCTAATATTTCGACTTTGCCATTGATCTGCATGACGTATGGCATTTTGCGTTTTTTAGGATTATTCGTATATTTGTTTTTAGAGGTCTGAAAGTGGATGTTTCGTTGTTTGAGGTGGAGGGGTTCTCGCTGATGACTTTAGTGACGATAATGGAGTTTATACTATGAAGTTTGTGTGAGGTTGACATTGGGGGAGTAAATAACATTAACACTTAAATAATGAGTCCACTTGAAAAAGTCTTTTTTTTGAAAAAATATGTGCCACACAGGTACTTCCAACGGGGGTAAAAAGTGGC
>UQUJ01000109.1 GCA_900544195.1 uncultured Alistipes sp.
TGAAGATTTTTCACCTCAAAGAACATTTCAAACAATTCAAAACAGCTTCTTAATCCACGACGGCAGCACTTTGGGCAGTATTTGCAACAGTCGATGTTGATTTGCACCCTGACGGCAGCGATTTCGAGCATATTCGCGACTGTCGGAATAGGGGGAAATGGCAATGAATATATTTCCGAATATTCAGAAAAATTTCTAAATTCGTCAAGAGATGTGCTGGTCTGGTAGGAAGCGGCAAAATAAGTTTCCGAAGATCTGGCAAAGATTTTCAAGGGTGGATTTCTTTTTGAAGAAGGAATATGTCGGTGACACATAACTGATGAGAAAAGGAATATAGACCCAAAAGATCACATAAGATAAGGGCACTAATTTTTTAACGACTAATTAATAATGACACGGATGAGAAGAATATTTCTGATTGCATTGGCGGCAGTGCTGCCAGGATTGACCAACGGAATCAGCGCCGACTCGTTCTCTGACGGGAGGCTTTTGGATAAGACCCTGAGGATCGACTACATATTCACAGGGTCGGACAAGGATTGCGACATCGCTGTGGCCGAGTTGCTTAGCCTTGACGGGTGGCATGGTAGGAGGACGAATATGAAGGAGGTGCCGCTTAGGGGTAACGGACAGCTGATGATGACGGACAAGGCTACGGGCGACACTCTTTACAGGATGTCGTTCTGCACTCTGTTCCAGGAATGGCAGGCTACCGAGGAGGCCACGAGGGTCCGCAAGAGTTTCGAGAACGTGTTCCTTGTGCCGATGCCGGCGGCCCCGGCGGAGATCACCGTGCAACTCTATGACTTTCACGAAAATGTGGCGGCAAAGCTTACGCATCCGGTTGACCCTAAGGACATTCTGATCAGGCCTGTCGGAGGAAAGCCGCAGACAAGAATGCTGCTGGACAGCGGTGATTCCAAGGATAAGATCGACATCGCCATCCTTGCGGAAGGATACACCGAGGGCGAGATGGACATATTCTTCAAGGACGCCGAGAGCACGGTGGAGAATCTTCTGCGCCACGAGCCGTTCAAGTCGATGAAGGATCGGTTCAACATCGTGGCGGTGGCCTCGCCGTCGCAGGACAGCGGAGTGAGCGTGCCGCGTGAGGGACTGTGGAAAAAGACGGCGGTGGACTCGCACTTCGACACGTTCTATTCCGACCGCTACCTCACGACCCTGCACCTGTTCAAGATGCACGACATCCTCGCCGGAATCCCGTACGAACACATCATAATCCTCGCCAACACTGACACTTACGGCGGAGGAGGCATCTACAATTCGTACACTCTCACGACCGCCCACCACAATCTTTTCGGCCCTGTTGTCGTCCACGAGTTCGGGCACAGTTTCGGAGGCTTAGCCGATGAATATGCCTACGACGACCAGTTCGTTGAGTATTACTACCCGGACACCGAGCCATGGGAGCAGAACATCACCACGAAGGCTGATTTCAGCAGCAAATGGAAAGACCTTTATGACCAAGGTGTTGCCGGGCTTGTAGAAGGCGGAGGCTACCAGACGAAAGGCGTCTGGCGAGCCTGCGAGGATTGCCGCATGAGGACAAACACCGCCGAGGCCTTCTGCCCCGTCTGCCAGAGAGCCATTGAGCGCATCATCCGCTTCTACACCGAGGAGTAACTGCCGGTCTCCTCGACAAGGGTGCCTGCAACCCCGCGCCACGAAAGGGAGCATGGAGGCTAATCCTCTATAAATCAGATGTTAAAATAGATATCCTCCCCACCGAACAATTGTGGAGGACACCAATTTAACCAATTATGTTTCAATAAGTTGTCCTCCACGCCCCTATCTTCTTTTTAGCCCCAGAGACTGTCTGAAAAGTCTCGGCTAGAGTTGAAAAGTCTGTACCCCATACAGGGGCGACTACGAATTCTCAATCCTCACTGGGGGTACTTTTACTTTTAAGACAGTCTCCCCCAGACTGCCTGAAAAGTCTTGGCTAAAGTTGAAAAGTCTGTACCCCATACAGGGGCGACAACAAATTCTCAATCCTCGCAGGGGGTACTTTTACTTTTAAGACAGTCTCCCCCTGTGGAAGGTCATGCCTATGCCGACGACGATGCTGGTGGTGTAGCACAGGCCGAAGATATACATGGCATTAATCGCAAATAATACATGTCATACCACTAAGTAATGTTGAAAAAATAAGTTGCACCAATCGATAAAATTGAACACATAGAATCACCCTGAATATCATAGAACG
>UQUJ01000110.1 GCA_900544195.1 uncultured Alistipes sp.
AGGTGGTGATCCTTGTCGATGAATATGACAAGCCCGTCATCGACAACCTTGACCGCCCGGAGCTGCGTGACAAGATCCGCGAGGAGCTCCGCGGCTTCTACGGCGTGATGAAGTCCAAGGACGGGCGCATCCGCCTGGGCTTCCTCACCGGTGTCACCAAGATCGGGAAGATGAGCGTGTTCAGCGACCTGAACAACCCCAAGGACATCTCGATGGACGCACGCTACACGGACATCTGCGGAGTGTCCGAGACAGACCTCACGGACTGTTTCGCGGAAAGCGTCAGGGAACTCGCCGAGGCCAACGGACTCTCCGAGGAGGAGTGCCGCCAAAAGCTGGCCCTGATGTACGACGGCTACCACTTCTGCGAGGATTCCGCAGGGATATATAATCCATTCAGCCTCCTGAACACATTTGACAGTCTTAAGTTCAAGGAATATTGGTTCGAAACGGGCACGCCGTCGTTCCTCGTCAAGGTGATGAGGAAGACCTCGTACGATGTGACCCGCCTCTCAAGCGACCTCGTGGGTTCCTCGCTTCTGACCGACGTGAACACGGCGTTCCTCAATCCCGTCCCGCTCCTTTACCAGAGCGGCTACCTCACCATCAAGGGCTTTGACCCGCGCTTCAACCTCTACACGCTCGGATTCCCGAACATGGAGGTGAAGGACGGCTTCCTTAACTTCCTGCTGGGATACTATGCCCCGATCCAGAGCGACTCCACCAACACCCTCATATCCCTCATGTCGATGGATGTCGAATCCGGCAACCCAGAGGGCTTCATGACCCGTCTGGACGCCCTCTTCGCCAGGACAAACTACCAGATCCAGGGCGACTGCGAGAAAGACTTCCAGTACGCGATGTACATCATCATCGAGCTGATGGGGGAATATGTCGAGACAGAGCGCACGACCTCCAACGGCCGCATCGACATCCTCATCAAGACCAAGGACTACGTCTACATCATCGAGATCAAGACCGACTCCACCCCGGACGAAGCCCTCGCGCAGATCGAAGAGAAAGGCTACGCCCGCCCGTTCGCCGACGACCGCAGAAGGATATTCAGAGTCGGCGTGAACTTCTCCACCGCAAACCGCCGCATCGACGGTTGGAAAGTTGTATGATAGCGACAGCTCTCACTTGAGAACCGTTTATGGGCTGTCACTTATCCAACGGGTATGGGCCGTCCTCAATGCTAAGGATTTCCTCCATTTGACGGGCTCTCCTTTCATCTATGACTCTACAATCGTTGAAAAATACAAAATGATTTTCCACAGGCGCCCTTAGATTTCTGTCATCAACAGCGACATAGGAGGTTATTTCACGGTGACTGTCCAGATAATCCCGAATGTCAGCAGCCCTACTGTCAAAGGAGTATCTGCCAAATTTTTCTGCGAAATAATTTCTTGCACGAGTCTGCCCTTCTGTAGGTTCTTCGAATGAGCGACCGTCAAGCATGCCGTAAAAATACTTGTCAAGGCTCCACACGGCAAGAAAGGCTTTCATTATTCGGCTTCCCGAATCCCTCCAATCGGAAGAAATAACTATTTTTGCATTCTGATGCTCAAGAACTTCCGTAAGGTATCTCACAGCTTCCTTAGGCCAATCAAAAAGGACTGCGCAAAGATTGCATTTCCTGCTGTATACACCGAAGAAACTTTCTGGGTAATTTTCCTCGGAGACATATTCATAATAGTTGAATCCGGGAATCTTCTGATCCAATGCCTTGGCGATTTCTTCTATCTCGTCAAGATGTTTGAAACGATCCTGCTTTCCAAGAGGTTGAATCACTCCGTCAATGTCAAGGAATACGACTTTCATATCATTCATGGTTATGCATTGCTTGCAAATATAACTTATTCTGTACTAAACACAAATAAGGAAAACGCATTTTTAGCCAAGAGGCGACAACACTTGTCTTCAAACGGATATGCCAGTGCCGAAGAAATCTTCAACGCTTCTCTAAAAATCAGTAGATTTCTTATGTGGAGGGCGTGTAATTCGCAGATTTTTATGTAAGTTTGTAGTGAATGAACTAAAAGACAGGCGTATGCTATACCCGATTGGAATACAGAGTTTTGAGAAGATCCGCCAGGGCGGGTATGTCTATG